>NZ_JMDX01000350.1:0-4615 GCF_000935845.1 Paenibacillus sp. E194 | reverse complement strand
CCGCCAAATGCTTCACCAATTTTCGGCAAGGAATAATCAGTGAGCTCCCGCGATAAATACATGGCAATTTGACGAGGATAAGCGACGGCTTTCGTTCTCTTGCGTGCCTTGAAATCCTCCATCTTAAGTCCATAGAACTCCCCGACTTTATGCTGAATGTCCTGAATTGTAATCATCTTCGGACGACTGGACGGGATGAGATCCTTGAGTGCCTCTGCAGCCAAGTGAGTCGTGATGTCCTGATTGGTCATCGTGGAAAATGCGACAACGCGCGTAAGCGCACCTTCCAACTCACGAATGTTCGTATTGATTTGGTTGGCGATGTACACCATGGCTTCATTCGGTATATCCAAGTTCTCAGCTTTCGCTTTCTTACGCAGAATCGCAATTCGCGTCTCGAGATCAGGCGGCTGAATATCCGTAATGAGGCCCCATTCAAAACGAGAGCGCAGCCGTTCCTCTAACGTTTCGATCTCCTTAGGAGGACGATCACTGGAGAGGACGATGTGCTTGTTCTCGTTATGCAGTGCATTGAATGTATGGAAGAACTCCTCTTGGGTCTGTTCCTTCCCTGCCAAAAACTGAATGTCGTCAATAAGCAAAATGTCAATATTGCGGTATTTGTTGCGGAAGCTTTCTCCGCGATTATCCCGAATGGCATTAATGAATTCATTCATAAATTTCTCCGACGTCGTATAGACGACGCGGCTTGCGGGATTATGCTCCAAAATATAATGACCGATCGCATGCATGAGATGCGTCTTGCCGAGACCTACTCCCCCATATAAAAAGAGCGGGTTATAAGCTTTAGCCGGCGCTTCAGCGACGGCGAGCGATGCAGCATGCGCGAAGCGATTGTTCGAGCCAATGACGAATGTATCGAACGTATATTTTGGGTTAAGCATATTGGAAGCCGGTTCATCATAGACAGCGACTCGAGCCGGTGAAGCCTGTGGCTGCACGACTTCTGCTTCCGCTTGAGCTGCTTCCTCAATAATGAACTTGACGTCCACTTGCTTGCCCGTTTCTTCCATCACTGTTGAGCTGACAAGCTTCGTATACCGGCTCTCAAGCCATTCCACCGAAAATGTATTCGGTGCAGTAATGAGCAGCTGTGAGTCTGTAAACTTTACAGCCTTCGTGGCCTTGAACCAGGTATCAAAGCTAGGTTTGCTTAGCTTCGTCTGGATGACGGACAATATTTCCTGCCAAAGTTCATTTGCTTGGCGCTCCACAGATTGTTTCACTCCTTCAAGCCTGCTGCGTCTTCATATGACGCGCTTACCGGCAATTACGCCTGAAAAAAGGACAATTGCCCCGACAAGACGCAAAAAGGCTCCGCAAGGCGCAGAAAGCCCTCTTTAATGAGGAAGCCGGTTCACAAAGTCGTAAAATCATCATGAACTAACCTGTCCTCGATAAGAGCGTATTGTCGGGGTCTATGCTTACATGTCAATATTCTCCTGCCTCAGTCGAGAAAATTTCCCGCGCTTTCCACGAAACATCAGACATGTTGCTGTCGAAGTATATCGTTTCTTACAACTATTTATCCACAATATGCAGATCGTGTCGAACAAGTTTTAAACAGGTGAGTATAAATTGTTCACAACCTTATCCACAGACTGTTGATAAGTAAATATCCACAATCGCTATTCACAACCGAAAAGCAATATAATCATAGCAGATGGGGCCTTATTTTTCAATGATCGGGCTTATTTTATCCACAAATTCAATAACTTGTGCATAAATGTTATCTACACCACTAGATATTGTTTATAACTTGTTTCCTTTCGACATGTCCAGACAAAGGTCCGCTATTTTTTGTACACAGGCAAGGTGACGGAATTGTCGATATTTTTTAGTTTTGCACATGTGTATAACAAAATGTGTCGAGAATGATCGATGTTCGAAGTGTGGATAATCGTTTCTATACATATAAGAATGTATTTTTTCATTTTGATGTGAATTCGGAATCAAAAAGAGAAGATAGGAGAAACAGTGAGGATTGACTTTTTCCGCGTATTCTGATTAAATGTAAAAAGGGATTTTGCGCAGACAGATAAACGTAGCAATGAATGGTTCATCATGACATATCTCGTTCGAGGAGGTGCAATACGTTGAAACCGACATTTAAACCTAACGTGAGCAAACGTAAGAAAGTTCACGGTTTCCGTAAAAGAATGAGCACGAAAAACGGCCGTAAGGTGTTGGCTGCTCGTCGCCTAAAAGGCAGAAAAGTATTGAGCGCATAAGATCGCGTGAATACAAGACCACCTCGGTGGTCTTTTTTCTTTTTACGAGAAAATCGTACGTTTTTTTCGTCACAATGGCGTCCATAAAAGTAGAAGAAGAAATGTTTATTCCGTTACGCAGGTGCCCATACTTGGATCATACCAATCAAGCATTTTCGAGTAGGGACGAGCGGAGTTCATCCGGAGAGATAGGAGAAAGATCCGATGCAAAAAGAGTATCGGCTGCAGGATCGCGCAGATTTTACTCGTGTTTATCGCAATGGTCGTTCCTTTGCCAATCATCAGCTTGTACTGTATGTTTATGCCCAGCCGAAGGTTGAACGGTTCCGCGTAGGGATATCGGCGAGCAAAAAGATTGGCAATGCGGTTGTGCGCAATCGAATGCGCCGCATGATCAAGGAAATTGTCAGACTTCAGGCAGATCGCATTATGGATCATGTCGATTTGGTGTTCATTGTGCGTAAAGGCGCGACGGAAATGGACTATGACAAGCTTGCCAAGAGCGTCCATCATGTCATGCGGAAAGCTTCTATATATAAATGAATGTAATTTGTCAGGAAGATCGCACGATACACCTGTTGAATCGTTTCCTTTAACAGGGGAAATGTGATATATTTACTGTTGGAATCGGAAGGTTAAGAGAGGGGTTATGCTATTGTCGCTGAACAAGTTGTTCTCGAACCGCAAATGGCTCTTGGTAGCGGTTTCTGTGCTGTTGATCGTTGTATTGTCGGGATGTACGTCCACGACCACTACGCTGAAGACGGAGGATTTGCTGCAGGGTAACTTCTGGGAGCGTAACGTGGTCTATTATTTTTCACTAGCACTTGATACATTCGCAGGCTGGTTCAGCGGGGAGTATGGATTCGCCATCTTGCTGCTAACCGTTATTGTTCGTCTGTGTATCTTGCCGCTTACAGTTAAGCAAATGCGCAGCTCGAAGGAAATGCAGAAGCTGCAACCTCAGCTCGCTGAAATAAAGAAGAAACATAAGGATAACCCGCAAAAGCAGCAGGAAGAAACGATGAAGCTGTTCCAACAGCACAACGTAAATCCGCTGGCGGGATGCCTGCCAATCTTCATTCAAATGCCAGTTTTTATCGCTTTGTATAATTCGATCTACATGAACTCTGCCATTCGTGAGCATACATTCTTGTGGCTCAAACTGGGTGAGGCGGATCCGTTTTATGTATTGCCGGTCGTTGCTGCATTGACGACATTTGTACAGTCGAAGATGATGGCAAGTCAAAACCCAATGCAAGGCCCTATGCAATTCATGATGCTAATCTTCCCAGTGTTGATCTTCGTCATGTCGATCAACTTCCCAGCGGCACTTCCGTTGTACTGGGTATACAGCAACGTCTTTACTATTGTTCAGAACTATTTCCTTTATCGCGATAAGGATAAGGAGGTTCGTCCGGCGAAATGAATACGCTCGTTGTATCGGGAAAGACGATCGAAGATGCAATAAAGAACGGTTTGGAACGAATGAACGTAACCAAGGATCGCGTATCTGTTCGCGTGCTGGAAAAGCCATCACGCGGGCTGTTTGGACTTATCGGCGTTCGTCCAGCGAAGGTCGAGTTGACTCTTCTGCCGGACAAGGATGTCCCGCTCTCTGAACCTACAACACAATCATCGTCATCGAAGCCAGTTCAGACAGCAGCTGCTGTGGCCGGCATGCAGGCAGCAGCAGTATCGAAGGATAGAGATCAGGAGATGGATGCTGACTCTACAGACGATATTGATCCGATTGAAGAAGCGAAGCAATTCATTATGGATGTTGCCCGCTCGATGGGGCTTGATGTGGAAGTTGGAGTACATAAGAGGAAGGACACGGTAACGCTTGATATTAGCGGCTCGGACTTGGGTCTTATTATTGGGCGCCGCGGTCAAACGCTTGATTCGCTTCAATACTTGGCGAACCTGGTAGCCAATCGTTATTCCAAGCATCATCTCCGTATTATTCTTGATGCAGAGCAGTTCCGCGAACGGCGTAAGAAAACGCTCGAATCGTTATCTGAGCGGCTCGCGAACAAAGTGATTCGTTCCCGGCAAGAGGTTGTGCTGGAGCCGATGACGGCGCAGGATCGCAAGATTATTCATGCGAAGCTGCAGGATCATCCGAAGGTGAAAACTTGCAGTAAAGGTGAGGAGCCTAACCGACGCGTAGTCATTATGATTAAATAGGCATGGCTGCACTTATGAATACCTCTATTCAGAACGCATAGACAGATAGAAAATGCAATGATTGCGCCTGGTTCAGGGTGCTCTCATTGCATTTTTTCGTTAATTAACTCATTGAACGGGATTTCATGATTAGGCGTTTGACGTAAAATGAGATAATATAAATGTAACCCTAT
>NZ_JMDX01000349.1:0-4693 GCF_000935845.1 Paenibacillus sp. E194 | reverse complement strand
AATGGTCTCTCGGCTCTTGTACAGGTCACTTACAGGGGTCATGTACAGGTCATGTACAGGTCACGTACAGATCATTTACAGGTCACTTACAGGTCACTTACAGATTAGGCTTGATGCTATTGTCATTATCACGATTTTCAAATTTCCGCAGTGAGAAGCGGGAGGTTCATCTGTTCAATGGCTGCTGTTGTATCCTATATAGCGTTCAGTCCCTATTTATCGAAAAATGGGATCAGGTTTTGCTTCGCAATTTTGGATATCCTTAGGAAAATGTTAGAACTTTCTGTTCGTCATTTTTAGGTAGAGATGCTTTATTCATTTCACGGTATGCCATGTGAAGTACTAGATAGAAGTTGTCTCGTTTTTTTATAAGAGTATATTTAAGTATCGAACTCATGGTTGACAAAAAAGAAGAGATGTGAAAAGATGTACCTAACGAATATTAGTTAGGCTACTGATATGTCGTCGTAATGGCATGTGGGAACGCTGCGTGCATTACCTAACGAGTATTAGTTAGTCTGAAGGAGATGAGTAGAGTGACAGCTAATCGAATTATTGAGGTCGCGTTGAATCATTTTGCTGAACATGGCTATGAAGGGGCTTCCCTTGCGAATATCGCGGAACAAGTGGGCATCAAGACGCCATCTATTTACGCTCATTTCAAAAATAAAGATGATCTATTCGTTAACGTAATCCGCCGTGCTGTACAAGAGGAAATGGGACACTTGCAGCGGTACATTCAGACTCACCGAGAGCATCCGATTAAGGATGTGCTGTACGGCTTGATTCAACAGTATGAGGCACGCTATGAAACGAGCAATCAATTGAAATTCTTGCTGCGGGTAATGTTCTTTCCGCCTGTTATCATGCAGGAGGGGGTTATGGAGCTGGTCAACGCCCATCTGGATCAGATGGAACGGGAACTTATGGCCGTGTTCAAGCTGGGGGTGGAGCGAGCGGAGATTGATCAGCTGGATATGGAGATGATGACAGCTTCTTATATGTGTCTTGTTGATGGCATTCTCGTTGAAATGCTGCTTGGTGGGCCGGACAGATTCCAACGCCGCTTCGATGCTTCATGGCGCCTATATTGGCGCAGCCTGACACGAGACTAGTTCGTGAAATTGGTAAGAATAATAAATCTCTTGATTGAGAAGAGATATAGGAAAAATAAGAATGGTGTAAGCTGCATCTGTGGGATGCAGTGCATGGAATAGTGCTCGTTATAGAGATAGCAAGGAAGGGAGAGAGCAACAAATGAATAAGCATTGGATCTACGTATTTATCGCCGCCTTCTTCGAGGTCTTCTGGGTGATCGGATTGAAGCACGCGAACAATGTATGGGAATGGGGAGGTACGGCCATTTCAATTATTGTCAGCTTCTATGTGATGATTATGGCAGGCAAGAAGCTCCCTGTAGGGACGGTATATGCCGTATTCGTTGGACTTGGAACTGCAGGAACTGTCTTCGCAGAGATGGCTTTCTTTGGAGAACCGTTTAAGATGATCAAAGTGCTGCTTATCCTTGTGATGCTAGCAGGTGTGATGGGATTAAAGCTGGTGACGAAGGATAGCGAAGCGAAGGGAGCTGAATCCTAATGGCTTGGATAAGTCTCATTGCAGCCGGATTATGTGAAATGCTTGGCGTGGGGATGATTAGTAAGCTGAACAAGGATCGCAACTGGCAATCCTTCGTCTTTATGTCGACAGCATTCAGCGCTAGCTTCATTTGTCTGTCTATTGCGATGAAGTCGCTCCCGATGGGGACGGCGTATGCGATATGGACGGGAATTGGCGCATCTGGGGGTGCCATTCTCGGGATGCTCTTCTACGGGGAGTCCCGCGATTGGAAGAGAATCTTATTCATCTCCATGGTGCTCGGAGCAGCGATTGGGTTGAAGCTTGTATCTTGATGATGAAGCTAATAGGGCATTGTCGGGGCATTTGTGCAATTGAAATAGGCGAAAAGTGAACTGTTCACTATTGAGGAACAACTCCATACCGTAATTAATCTTGTAAAACGCCTCTCGCTATCAGCATGGGAGGCGTTTTTGTGACGTTGATTAGAAAATGAAGGAAACCCTGCCATAGATATCGAAGTCAGTAACGACGTAGTACTCACTAGTAGAGTTCATCTTCAGAGCAGCAAGCTGTGAAGAACATGGGAAGGGGATAAGACCGTTATGGAGTTGGCAGCTTGGGTGGATCAATTGTTAGAGAAGCAGGGATATAACGGATCGATATTGCTGGCGTCACAGGGTGAGATTGTTATAAGTAAAGGGTACGGCCTGGCGAACGTGGAAGAGAGGCAGCCCATTTATAAGGATACAGTATTCAAAATTGCATCAATTGCCAAGCAGTTTACGGCAACAGCCATTATGAAGCTGCAGGAGCAAGGGCTGCTTCGTGTAGAAGATAAGCTTACGAAGTATGTACCTGAGTGTACAGGGCTTGCGGATGTTACGCTCCATGAGCTGCTCACTCACTCCTCTGGATTGGACGAAGATGCGTTAATTGATTGGAATGTACATGAGGATCTAAGGCCATTGCATACGCTGGAGCTCGATACCGTCACGCCATCCGGAGCAAAAGGGGCGTATCGCTATAGCAACTTCGGTTATGCGCTGCTTGGACTGATCGTTGAGAGACTGTCGGATCAACCGTATGAAGCGTATATCGAGAAGGAATTCTTTGAGCCATTCGGTATGACAAGAACAGGCGGACGTATGGATGTACTTCGCAGTGAGCTGAATATGGGGATCGGCTATAGAGGGGGAGAACTCACTTGGAAGGAAGATATACCAAGCCATAACAGTGCAGGAAGCATAGTCTACTCCACTACCGAAGACCTGTTCCGCTGGGATCGTGCCCTTCGCTCAGGCCAAGTGGTGAGAGCGGAGTCAATCGATGCGATCTTCACGCCGCAAGCTCGAATTGATGAAGAACGCAGTTATGGCTACGGATGGGTCGTATATCCGGATCGACCGCATATCTCGTATCATAATGGGGGATTATCGGGCTACAGCTGTACGATGATTCGGGATGCGAAGTCGGATTCGGTGCTTATTGCCTTGAGTAATTTAGCGGATACCGGCATGCAACCTATTGATGTACTGAAGCAGGGCTTGCAGGAGCATTTCCCAGCGTTCATGCAGCTGTAGCAGTAGCCTAGCCGCTAACGGAGCGTACAGGCTGATTTGGAACGGATTGTGTCAATTTGCAATTGCTCTACAACGGAATCAGTGCGTATTCAAGATTTGGCTGGGTAACGGAAGGAGTGCATCGCGCATGGCGATCCAAATATGCAGCAACTGTGGGTATTCGAACGAAAAGTCCGCATCGGTATGCATCGTCTGCAGTCACTCCCTGAAGGACGCCTCCTTACAGGGAACGCCAGAGGAAGATAAGCAACACAACGGCATCTTGGCTGTGAAGCAAGTGGAGCTTACATGCTCTGAGTGTAATGGAAATGTAGAGCAAGGCTCCACGGTGTGTAAAAATTGTGGTTCCATGATTAAGAATCAGATTGCCAGTGAGAAGTCAGATGATCAACCTAGCGAAGAGCAAGCGTCAGAGCGCAATATAGGCTGCACTTCACTCTTGATCGTAATCATAGCCACCGCTATTTACCCAATTGTCGGAATCTTAGTGGGAGGCGTATATGCCTTCAACAACGACAAAGAGAAGCGGGGAGTCGGTATCGCGTTATTGGTACTGGGTTTATTGTTGAAGTTGGGCTACTGGGTGATGCGGTAATCGGGTATCGGTGGATGAGATACTTGACACCGAGCAGCAGAACATGTAATTTATTTAGAAAATATAACCACGAAAAGCGACGACCAAAGACATGAGAGTGAACGAGATGCACGTACAGAGAGGAGTCAACTTGGTGCAATGATTCCCTTGCAGCTTCATTCTTCCTACTTTGCAGCTGCAGATTCGATCTGCCGGGCGCAAGCCCGTTATGGAACATGTGAGAGCTGTCGGTATATGCCGACTGCTGAATTAGGGTGGTACCACGACAACGCATTCGTCCCTTATGGGATGGGTGCGTTGTTTTATTATGGAGAGAAGAAGAGGGGGATTGAGATGAAACAGAGTGAATTGTTCCTATCTACGATGCGGGATATGCCTTCAGATGCGGAGACTGCCAGTCATCGGCTGCTGCTGAGAGGCGGTTACATGCGGCAAGTTGCGGCGGGCGTATACTCGTATTTGCCGCTTGGCTGGAAGGTGCTTCGGAATTTACAGGAGCTGATTCGAGAAGAGATGGAGCGGGCAGGTGCTCAGGAGATGCTCATGCCAGCCATGCAGCCTGCAGACCTGTGGCGGCAATCGGAACGGTATGAGGTATATGGTGAAGAGCTAATGCGGCTGTGTGATCGCCATGAACGGGAGTTCGTACTCGGCCCTACACATGAAGAAGTCGTTACGGCACTGGTGCGAGATGAAGTCAATTCGTATAAGAGGCTGCCGCTTACACTGTATCAAATTCAGACGAAATATCGTGACGAACGACGGCCTAGACATGGATTATTGCGGTGCAGGGAATTCATCATGAAGGATGCTTACTCCTTCCATCTGGATGCAGATTCGCTTCAAGCTCAATATGATCGAATGGTTGACGCATACCATCGGGTGATGCAGCATCTGAATCTAACGTATTGTGCAGTGGAGGCAGATGCAGGCGCGA
>NZ_JMDX01000348.1:0-4715 GCF_000935845.1 Paenibacillus sp. E194 | reverse complement strand
CGGCCATTTATTATTTTGGGGCTGTCGCGATATACATAGTAAAGCAGCTGATTTGAACAATTGATGGCTTGAGACTTGAGAGAGTCACATGTACTAGTTTGTCGGATGATAAGAACATAGTGACGTTAAAAGACCGCTAAAATGCGGTTTTTTTCTTTGCTGCTCGTATATTGTGCAATATCAATTCTTTACCCTTAGAGATTCATTCGATTTCATTCTGATCTTAGCGTTGAACGTCATCTCCACGACTTATGGATTTCTCGATATGATATAATTCGAATAAAAAGAGGAGAATATATCGGTGTTTTCACGGGAGAGTTTAGAAAAGAATCAGATCGTCGTGTATGCAGTGGCATTAATTGTAGGAGGGGGAGTGGGCTTGGCAAGTCCACAATTAGGGGGCTTGCTAGAACCCTTGGTTTCATTTGCGATTGCGGTTCTTTTATTCAGCATGTTTTGTCAAATTCCTTTTCTAAAATTAAGGGAAGCACTTACGAATAGACACTTCATAGGGGTCTTGCTGCTTGTGAATTTCATCTTCATTCCATTGCTTGTATTCCTATTAATTAAGATTTTCCCTCAGCCTGGTCCGGTTCTGATCGGAGTTTGCTTGGTACTTCTCACTCCATGTATCGATTATGTCATTGTGTTTACTCAATTGGGCAAAGGAAATGAAAAGTTAATTCTTGCGTCTACTCCAATCCTTTTTATTGTCCAAATGATTATGCTGCCTATTTATCTTTGGTTATTTATTGGTGCTGAGGCATCTGAGATAGTAAGATTTGGACCATTCGTTGAAGCTTTTGTTTATTTGATTATTGTTCCTTTATTCTTTGCATTAATCATTCAATATGTAGCTAAAAGAAATATACGCGGCATGAAAACACTGGACTTTACAGTATGGCTGCCAGTCCCGCTTATGGCACTTGTGCTCTTTTTGGTGATAGGCTCTCAAATTGACAGGGTTGTAAAGGATTTTCATGTCATTATTGCTGTGATACCCATTTATGTATTATTCCATATCATTTCTCCGGTAATTTCACGAATCATATCGACTGTTTTTCGTTTAGGCCCATTAGAGGGAAGAACACTTATTTTCAGTGCAGGAACTCGCAATTCGCTTGTTGTCCTTCCTCTTGCTCTTACCTTACCAGGGGAGATGGCTACAATAGCAGCGTCTGTGATCGTAACCCAGACCATTATTGAACTGATAGCGGAGCTGTTATATATAAATGTTGTGCCTAATTTTATTTACAGAGATGTATAGGTAAATATAAATAGATTCAGGTCGGTGAATTTGGGTTCCACAGCTGCCGTGTAATTAATATGTTCTGGATATACCGAAGTTTCCTTGCGTTGTACGTCTTCATTTTGATAATAAAGAGGAGCTGGGGTACGGCCTGTGGAAAGCCATAGTACTCAAAACGATACATGAGTTGTATACTCCTTTGTCATAAGTTGAAAACACATCTATTTAACTTATGACAAATACCTATATGGTGTTCCACTGAGCTCAGCAAATTTTGCTTTTAAATCCTGAAACCTTCGCTCGTCAGTTGATCCAGTTCTTGTTTTACTTGCTGAGGGCTAAATTGACAGCCATGGCTGTTAATTTCAGGATGGATCTCCTCAGCTATAATTGTTGCGTTTTAATTCGCATAACACAACAGGTGAATTCGTGTAAATGAGTTTTCGAAATCTGAATGCATGGTATAAGAACTCAATTTCATAAATGGTACTCATTACAGTTATCATTGTTTTTCTGTCCTTACATTATGCATTTCCGTTATCGTAACTTAGATTGAATTCAAATCAATAATGTGAATTTCAGGCTATCTTTCAGTAGAAGAGAAATTAATCGGAGGGGATTACTTAAAGCACCCAGTAGCACCCAGTGAATCAATTTAGTTAGGGTAGGGAACGATATGTTTTGGAATGATACGCAGGCAACAGCAGCGTTTCCTATCACAAAATGAGGAGTGACTGAAATGGCTAAACACAACGAACGTAACCGAAACGATGATTCTAAACACAACACGGCTGGTCTGGGAACTGGGGAGACTGTAGGAACTGTAAGTGGTGGTGCTGTAGGTGCTGTTGTTGGTTCCGCTTTGGGTCCTGTAGGAACCGTTGTTGGTGGTATCGTAGGCGCATCGTTGGGCAACAAGGCTGGCGATCAAGTTGATAATAATACCGGATCTGAACAGGATAAACAGGAATAGCTCCATATTTTAGTGAGGAAAATCAGGGTGCCGAGGAAACTTTGCACCCTCTATATTTAAACGTGTCAGGTGATAAGAACAGATATGAATTAAAGTCGCGAAGATGCGGCTTTTTTGTGTTACTAAAAGTATCACCGTTTACTAACGGACAGTTAAATGGAAAAAATTATCTGTTTATGGTTTATAATTTCAAGTCAATCTTTACATATGTACGAAGCAGGACTTGTAATATGAACTAACTTAATTCAATAGTACTAATCATTAACTTTTCAGAGAGGAAGTACACTTTGCCCAAGCACATAAAGATCTACGCGCTAATACTTATTATTATCATATTAATAAACGCTGTGATGTACAGACATTTGGAAAACCAATCATCTGCAAAATACAACGACCTCTATTCACTGTATCAGCAGAAGAACGACTCGGCATTTGTCTATTTAGTAAAGCACGCTTCTAAAACGATTCCACTTGCTGACACTTTGATGGCACTCAGTGAGTCGAAGGAAAATGAAGATCCTGCTAAGATTCGGCAATTGATCGACAAGGCGAAGATACTAGCGGAAGAAATCGATGAGCAACTATTAACATTCATTGAATTTAGCGATATCTACACAAACAATGCTGTTCCTAAGCATTTCATTAATAATACGGCATTAACAACGGATGAGCAGTATAACATGTTTATTCTTGCTCGTGAGGCGAGGATATGGTGGCCCTTATACGATATAAGTCGTTCGTATTGGAAGTCTAAAGCTAAAGTGATAGACTCTAAGACTAGAAAAACCTTGCGTTTGCTCGCGACGGAGCTCTATGAGTTAAACAAGACGATTACGTCGTTTAAGGATGAGGACGCAGCTCACATGTTTTATCTAGCGGATAATTATAAAGCGTTGATGCTGGGGAAGTTGAAACCACACCTTGAAAGATTAAAAAAGATCATCTTTGATTTTTCAGGACGTAAATAACCTGAATCATGAAATGTGGGGTTATCGCGCAGAATGGTGTTTTTCTGGTGTAAGCGATGATGCCATCAGCAGCTATTCCGCTATTTTTGATAATGCCAAGCGGACTCTAGCAAGTAGATCGACGTATCATCTGTTGATTTGTGGAAGCATGGCGATATGGGAGAGGAATGCCAGGCGGGAATCGATTCGGAAGAAAGCAAGGGCACGGGAGAGTCTCCGCTAAATAAGTGAAGCAAGTTGCAAATACCGTTTAGAGCGATCTAAGCGGTATTCGTGCTATATTCAGCTCGTGTCGGTTCATACGGGGTTTATTGAAGAAAGACACTCTGATAGCATTAATTAGGCGTCATTCGTGCATAAAGGTCAGTGATCCAGCCTATGGCATAAATCAAAGTAATCGAGAAGTTGACTTTTACATCAATATATTAATTATAATGAGGTTGTAGGCTGGTCATTGCATTTCTCAGAGGACAATCCGGATGAGACACAGATATACACTGAAACGCGGACACTATGTCCCGGCTGAGCTATCTCTGCCTGAGGGGTATATCCTCTAACCGGTTGATTTACGTATATGGAACCATATTTGACGGCAGTTTTTTCAGTTGACTTGTTTGAGTCGCGGTTGCGGCTCTTTTTTTGTATTTCCCAGAGTTAATTACAGATGTAAAAAAGCTCTGTCAATTTGATCATCAACCAGTTCACCCAAGTGAGGGAAAAGTTTTTTTCTCTATTTATGAACCAAAATACGAGAACTGGTGAATATGAAGTGAAAGGAAAAACGAGGAGGTCTTTGAAGTGAAAGAAAGCAATCATTATCCAATACCCAGGGAGGGAAATCCAGTTGATTTTGAAACACTTGTTCAACCTCACTTAACTAGTGCATTTCGAGTTGCTTATTTGATCGTCCATGATTACCATCTCGCTCAGGATGCCGTTCAAGAAGCTCTATGGGAAGCGTATCAATCCCTTTATCGATATGATGAACGAAAAGGGACATCGTTTCGAGCTTGGTTTATGAAAATTGTGACACATCGTGCACTTAATGTAGTGCGTAGAAAGAAAAATACAGAAGAATATATGGACTCTATTGACCCTGGACAAAACCCATTGGAGAGTATTCTGCAAAGGGAGAAAGAGCAACAAATTTGGCAAGCGATTCAGTTGATGACGCCGAAGCATCGCTCTGCAGTTATTCTTTACTATTATGAAGAGTTTAGTGTAGCTGAAATTGCAAAAATCCTTGGTGTGTTTGAGGGGACGGTAAAATCAAGGCTACATAAGGCCAGAAAGTTAATTGCTGAAAACATGCAAGTTAAGCAAGAAAAACAGGTAATTACCGAGATGGGAGTGATCATGCATGACTAATCTTGACCAACAGATTACACAAACTCTAAAAAAGGTAGCTGGAGAATTGGATCAGCCTAATTTTGTGATCCCTTACGAAGTGGCAGCCGCTAAAAGAAAAAGGTCGCGTTTACTAGGCACTTGGGTACTTCCCGTCTCCATTAGCTGCGCTCTGCTT
>NZ_JMDX01000347.1:0-4842 GCF_000935845.1 Paenibacillus sp. E194 | reverse complement strand
ACAGCAGGGCGGTTGTTTATTTTACTGTGAATTTTCTGGAGGCTGCTTCTGATTCACTAATTTAGACGCAGTTTTGCGCAATAATAAGATTATGTAAAACTATTGCTTCAATTCGGATGCTACCTCATCATATAAGAAATGAAGGAACCATGAAGATATATCGTGCGAAATAGAAGAGGGGTAACAGGAATCGGATGAGAACCTATTGGTATAGAGTTAGAGAAACATTTGTGACCGCATTGCGGCTAGGCTTGACTTCTTTTGGAGGGCCCGCTGCGCATATAGGCTACTTTCATAAAACCTATGTACAGCAGTTGAAATGGTTAGACGATCAGCAGTTTGCTGAATTGCAGGCGATTAGTCAAATGCTTCCCGGCCCATCCAGCAGCCAACTTGGAATTGGAATAGGTATGAGGAGAGCTGGATGGCTTGGAGGGGCGATGGCGTGGTTGGGCTTTACGCTCCCGTCTGCTTGTCTGCTAGCCTTATTTGCCTTCGGAATTAGTTGGCTGCCCAATCAAGATCCTGGGTGGCTGCAAGGATTGAAGCTGGCTGCAGTTCCGATTATTATTCAAGCGTTATGGGGAATGAATAAACAATTGACACCTGACGCGCTTCGAAGGACGATCGCTATTATTGCCGCAATCCTATCCCTTCTTCTTACCGGCGTTTACGGACAGCTCCTTATTATGGGGGTGGCACTTGCTGCAGGTGTCGTCCTATTCCGGAATCGAGTGGAAAATAGCGAACCGGCGATCAGCACCAATCGAAACCAATATGAGTGCAATGAAGAAGGGAAATCAAACATTTCACGTACATTTGCAAAATGGATGACACTGTTATTTTTCGGACTGCTTATCGGTTTGCCTATGCTGGCGTATTATATACCGAATGTAGTCACACAGCTTATGGAAATCATGTATCGTACCGGGTCAGCGGTGTTCGGTGGCGGACATGTTGTCCTTCCTGTACTGAAGCATGAACTGATGACGGCAGGATTGCTGGATGATTCTTCACTGCTCGCAGGATATGGGGCAGCACAAGCGGTGCCAGGGCCTTTGTTTACATTTGCAGCATTTGTAGGTGCTACTATTCATTCAGGTGGACTTGGAATCGTTCTTGCCATCGTTGCTACTTTATTTATTTTTCTCCCTTCCTACCTGCTAATGGGGGCAGTACTTCCTTATATGTCACATGTTCGGCAATGGAGAAGTGTTCGGGCAGCTTTTCAAGGGATCAATGCCGCTGTTGTAGGGTTGCTGCTTGCAGCACTTTACGATCCAGTCTTCACAACATCGGTAACGAGTCCGATTCATATGTGTATCGTGCTAATCGGTATATTATCACTAATTGTATGGAAGCAATCGCCGTGGATTACCGTACTGCTGTCAGCCATGCTGGGTATGCTGTTGTTGTAATCGGTGATGTAAAGATTAATTACAAATAAAAAATACGCCATTCGAACGTTCGTAGGTAGTTACATCATAGAACGATTGAATGGCGTATTCCTTTTGCGAATGACGCTTCGACAGAGATTGAAATCCACTTTGATTAATCGCGACTGCAAATAATTAAGAGGTAGCCTTCTCTCACTTGAACCGAAGCGGTATCAACGTCATCCCATTCGTTGCTTATTCCTAGGGATTGTCCAATCTGCAGGGTTGCATCATGAAGCGGGTACTTAAATCCAGTTAACGTAATACCAGTTACCGTAGAGCTCAGTGGCAGCAATGATACATACGGGAAGGAATTCGTCTGTAATGTAACACTCGAATTCGTTAGCATAATGATATTGTGTTCGTCTACGATTTGACACTTAATTCCTTCATCGACAGCTTTGCGCAATAAATGAATATTTGACAGCGTATGATCAAGTCTCGTGCCAGTCACGCCGAATAGCGTAATTTGCGTCGGCTTCATTGAGATAGCATGATTGAAAGCAAGTTCGGTGTCGGTATAATTTTTGTCGACGGCGTCACAATCCATGTATTTACGGCTCGAAGCGCGGATATGCTCCCGTTCATCCTCTGTTACGGAGTCGAAATCTCCTAAGGCCTGATCGGGAATAATGTTGTGCTGTACCAGATAGAGAGCTCCTCGATCAGCGCCGATGATGTAATCCATCGTACGAATCTGGTCTGCAATTTTCTCGGAAATGGTTCCACCAGCTACAATGGCAATATGAGCGGGAGTTGAAGTAACCTGTTGATCGTTTGACAACGTTAAGACCTTCCTTTATATCGCGATAAGTATGATGACGAGTTGAATCCCTCCCATTATATCGAAATATGAATGGCGAACCAAATAAATATATCCATTTGCAATAAATAAAGACTGCCGATACAATAAGTGAATCTTAACAGGATATACACCTTACATAATGAAACACTAAGTAAGGCAAGAAGCTAAGGTATAGAGAAAAGGGAGGAATGTTACGTGGCTGAAAGTACGAAGGTGAACGTGTTGTTCGTATGCCTGGGAAATATATGCCGTTCTCCTATGGCTGAAGCTGTATTCCGTGAGCAAGTGGAGCAAGCAGGCTTAGATCAGGTGATTCAGGTGGATTCAGCAGGTACAGGGGATTGGCATATAGGTCATCCTCCGCATGAAGGAACTCGCAAGCTGTTGGATGAACACGGGATTACTTATGAAGGGATGAGAGCAAGACAGCTTCATCCGACAGATTTTCAAACCTATACGTACATCGTATGTATGGATCCGAGCAACGAACAAAATGTGCTGGCATGGGAAGGATCGGGCAGCAGAACATCTGAAGTTCTGCGATTTATGAGTTTGCTTCCTGAAGAGAACCGTGAAGAGGTGCCTGATCCGTACTATACAGGCAACTTTGAAGAAGTATATCGTTTAGTTCAGGCAGGGTGTGAACGATTGTTAAAGCGGATTAAAGAGGAACATAAGTTCATGTCATAAAATATTCATGGGTTTGATGAAGAGTAGTGACATACATCCTTGTATGCCACTACTCTTTTTATGTTTAATAGGGGTGTTCCTCATCAATGCTTGTGTGCTCATATGAAAGTGGACAAGCAGCTAGTCAAGAAAATGACGAAGAGCATCTGGAACGTGTTTTTGCCAAAATCCCCACAAATGATGCCCTTCATGCTCGGCATAGAGAACATGTGCATTTCGATCCGTAAACAGCTTGTGTGTATCCCGATTTAATTCAACAAAATTATAAGTTCCTGTATCGGTTGTGAACGCAGTCTCTTGCAGACCGACGATCATAAAGAGATGCAGCCAAGATAGATCCTGCTCTTGCGCGATGAGCTGTTGCGAGTACGGGTAGTAAGCGCCGGACAAGGAGATTACCTGACGGAATTTGTCAGGATATTTTAGCGCTAGGTGTAGGGAAACAGTACCACCCAGTGAATCACCTGCGAGCGTGATTTCCGTCCAATCGGTGCGTACCGGATACATTCGCTCAATTGCAGGTACAATCTCTTCTGCAAAGGCGCGAGTATAGGATTCAAATCGTTCTCCATCCGGGGAATACTCAGAAGTACGGATTTTCTTATTTACATCAACTCCAACGATGATGAATGGCTCCATGTCACCTTCGATAATGAGCTGATTCGCGTGTGTCGCAATACGACCAAAATTGAAGAAATCTTCTCCATCCTGACAATACACAACGGGATAACTGAGTATTTCCTGATATCCTGGCGGCAAATAGACGCGAACGTGACGACTGCCTTCTTCAAGATATTTGCTTGGAATGTCGTGTTTTACAATGGTTCTCTTGAATATTGAAGAATCTGACATGCATAGCACCGCCTCATGCAAAATTTTATCAATGTTGGTGAATACTAATTTCGATGGTCTTGATTAGGGACTCACTATAGGAAAGAAACAAGAATCTTTGACTTTCTACTATATAATGTTCCGCGAACAAGTATCGACTATGTGAGTGAGTTCACAAATTTGTAACACCCTGTTATAGTCATAAACAACAGCTGTTATAACAACAATTCAACAAAATGTTCACTTTTTTCGCGTTTTCTTTTGACCAATCGACTAAAACAGGTGTATAATAATTCTATAACAGCGAAACAAAATCTTCAAACTTTTATTGAGGTGAAAAACATGAGCAAGTTCCCATTTGAAGTTCAGACGGAAGAGATTCAACCGTTGTCCGTCTTGTCTCCGGAAGGAGAAATTGTTAACCCGGATATGGTTCCGGATCTGACTGACGAACAATTGAAAGAAATCATGTACCGTATGGTATTTACACGTACATGGGATGATCGCGCAATTAACCTTGGCCGTCAAGGCCGCCTTGGTTTCTATGCACCGGTGTCCGGTCAAGAAGCTTCCATGGTAGGTAGCGTATATCCATTGCAAAAAGAAGACTTTGTTGTACCAGCATATCGTGACATGCCGCAAATCGTATGGCACGGATTGCCTTTGTACCAAGCTTTCTTGTACTCCCGTGGTCATCAACATGGTGGACAAATTCCAGAAGGCGTTAACGTAATGATGCCGCAAATCATCATCGGTGCTCAAATCTTGCACGCGATGGGTATTGCTATGGGCTTCAAATTGAAAAAGCAAGCACAGGTTGCAATCACTTACACAGGTGACGGCGGTTCTTCCGAAGGCGACTTCTACGAAGGCTTGAACTTCGCAGGCGCATTCAACTTGCCAGTTATCTTCTTCGTACAAAACAACGGCTATGCAATCACAACTCCATTTGCTAAACAAACAAATGCGAAGTCGATCGCTCATAAATCCGTTGCAGCAGGTATTCATGGCATGCAAGTAGACGGCATGGACGTGCTTGCCGTTATCAAAGCTGTTCAAATCGCTGCAGAACGCGGACGC
>NZ_JMDX01000346.1:0-4860 GCF_000935845.1 Paenibacillus sp. E194 | reverse complement strand
TTAAAGTATTTGGAATCCATCTCGTTTGATGTTAAAATGGACGGCAAACAGGTACGGGATGCAGTGAAGGCAAATGGGCGCGCAACTGCTCCGCCAACACGCTAACCATGCTAGATATGCCGACATCTCGGTCATAAGACGCGAACCTGTACGCAGGATTCGCGTCTTATTGTATGTAAGGCATATAATGCCGCAGCATACACAGCAAGCAAGAGGAAGGAAGATGTAATGTGACACAGCCAAAAATAACAATCATCGGAAGCTTGAACATGGATCTCGTAACGGTCACCTCCACAGTGCCATCACAAGGTGAAACGGTAACTGGTCAATCGTTCGCGACTATGTACGGAGGGAAGGGCGCCAACCAAGCGGTAGCCTGCGCACGGCTAGGGGCTGATGTCAGCTTCATCGGATGTGTCGGTAATGACACATTCGGCACAATGATGTTAGATAACTTGAATCGTGAAGGCATACATACTGAAGCTGTTGAAGTACTTCGTGATGTATCTTCAGGAACCGCTTCCATTATTGTGAAGGATGGAGATAATCGCATTATTGTTGTACCGGGTGCGAATGCACAGGTAACAGCTGAACGAGTTCGCAAATACGCCGATGTCATTCGCCAATCGGACATCATCGTTCTGCAGCTTGAAATTCCTCTTCCTTCGATACGAGCTGCCATCGAGATCGCGGCTGAGTCAGCAATCCCTGTCATCCTTAATCCAGCGCCAGCAATGGAACTGGATCATCAATTGCTCAGCCAAGTCACTGTGCTCACGCCGAACGAGTATGAGCTTGCCGAGCTTCTCGGGCAAGCGGATCAGGCAGGCGTCTTCGATTGGCAATCTGCTCTGCAAGCGATGCCAGGTAAAATCGTGTTAACCAAAGGGGCTGATGGAGCCTATTGGTCAGATGCTAAGGGCCAACTTCACCATAGTCCAAGCCACCGGGTCGACGTTATCGATACTACGGGAGCTGGTGACACATTCAACGGCGCTCTGGCCGTAATGCTTGCGGAAGGCCGCTCTATGGAGCAAGCAATTCCGTTCGCGACAGCCGCAGGGGCATTGTCTGTAACCGTATTCGGCGCGCAGGGAGGTATGCCGACTCGAGAGCAATTAATGCATTGGATCACGCAGCACCAGGAGTAATAGCCCCACTTATAAGGAGGAAGCAATAATATGGCAACGATTCGTATGCTGCAGGCACTTGATTATGATGCTGCAGCCAAATTGTCTGATGACGTGTTTCGCAATGAAAAGCAGATGTCGATGGCACATAGTTTTTCGTATTTGTTCTCCCCTATTACCGCTCACTCATTCGGTGCGTTTGAGGATGGGGAACTGCTCGCACATATGGGATTGCTTCCATCGGTTGTCCGTATCGGACGATCTCGACTACCTGTATTCTCACTCGGTTCGGTATGCACATCCGAGGCTGCTCGCGGCAAAGGATTCGGTACGGATCTGCTGCACAAGGTTCAAGATCATGTTGCTTCTACAGGCGGAGTGATGATGTTCGTATCCGGAGGACGATCGCTCTATACACGCAATCGTTGTTATCCCTTCGGTCAAACACAGATTTATACGATTTCCGCAGATGCGGATGTTGCTGAAGAAGATGGTGTTCAGGCTCGGGTTCTTACTGAGAATGACTGTTTTGCTTGGTATGAACTTGCGCAGCAACGAGAAGCTGCTTTTGACTTAAGCTTATGGGATATGCACGGACTTGAGCATGGCGGTGCATTCGCTTCCTGCGTCATGATGAAGCCTAAGGTATACGTACTGGAGCGCAATGGTCAAATTACTGCATACATCTATATCATGTTCCCTTCTGCCAAACAGCAGGATGCTGCGCCTCGTGTATATGAGTATGGCGGCGCAGCTGAAGAGGTCGTACACTTGCTGCAACTTGTGATGAAACAGAAGCAAATCACTTCTTCAAAAGTGAATGTACCATGGCAGGATACAGAAATCAGCTCTTGTCTAGGCAGCTATTCTTCGGAAGAGGAGCCAAACCAAGGGACGTTGTATGTTCCGAGCATGGAGCGGCTATTCCGCTATATGAGGAACTGGTGGAGTGATCAAGGGGCACTGGCTGCCCATATTCAGGTCACAGAGCTTGAAGGCGGCAATGTTCGCCTTGAGTATCCAGATGCAGCGTCAGTTGAGCTTACTGAGAGTCAATTGTTCTCTCTGCTGTTTGATCCGAAGGCAACAGACATTCTTCCTCCAGCATGGCCTTCTGCCGAGCAATTGAAGATCACAATACCACTTCCTTATACGATCGGACTTTTTTACGTATAAATTAATGTTCTCATCATCATTTCTTCTATCGCAGCTGTACTGCTTAAAAGCGCACTAAAATTAGTGCGCTTTTACTTTTGAATTATACAAAGTTCCACACTGTTTCGCCTTTCCACAAGCTTTCCTCTTGATGTGAACCTGAATCTTCGCATACAATGAACAAAAGTAGTAGTATATAATCAGAAGGTGAATCCTAGAAATGATTACCCCTTAAACTTCCAAATACCCACTTCCCGATGCAGCCTTCTTTTAATTTGTATAATAGGAGCATTTTCATATGGCTACCATTTATGATATTGCGAGACAAGCCAACGTCTCCGCAATGACCGTATCACGCGTCATTAATAATACAGGCCGGGTCAGCGAAAAGACCCGAACCAAAGTTAAGCAAGTGATGGAAGAGATGCAGTACATACCAAATTCGGTTGCTCGCTGTCTCGTCACCCAAGAGAGCAAAATATTATCTCTACTTATTACAGATATCACAAACCCATTCTTCACAACAATGGCCCGTGGAGCGGAAGATGCCGCCATGCAACATGGATATCGTCTTATGTTCGGCAATAGTGATGAGAGCTTAGTGAAGGAAAAAGACTATGTTCAAATGATACTGTCCATGCGGGTGGATGGTGTCCTATTCGCGCCAAGCGGAGACCAATCCAAAGAACATCTGGAATGGCTGACAAGACAAAATGTCCCGTTCGTGCTGCTTGATCGTGAGGTTCCAGGGATCGATTGTGATGCAGTACTCGGGGATAGCCGTGGCGGTGCCAAACAGATGGTCAGTGAATTAATTCGGTATGGACATCGACGGATTGCCCTATTGAACGGGTCTGAAGAAGTATCGACCGCCAGGGAGCGCAAAGCAGGCTATATCGCCGCCTTGCAAGAAGCCGGCATCCCATTTGACGAAAAACTATGCATGCAGATGGGCTATTTACATGATCGGGATGCGCTCGATTTATCTCATTGGACTGAATTGGAGCCGCAGTCTCGCCCTACGGCTATCTTTGCTGCCAACAACATGCTTGCGCTCTCTATCTTTACTGTGCTGAATAATGTCGGACTGCGAGTCCCGGATGATATCTCGATCGCTTGCTTTGACGATTTTGGGTGGGTAGAAGAAGCGAACCCGTTCTTTTCTGTTGCTTCACAGCCTGCATATCAATTTGGAGAGACCGGAATGCAGCTACTGCTAGAACGAATCAAGGATCGGGATCAAGCCTCCCGCCGAGTTATTTTACCCTGCCAAGTCCACATGCGGCAATCGGTACGACAGCTATAGAACCATAATAAGCTCGGGCACGTTCACGGCCTGTTCGAACGGGATTTCATCCCTGTTGAGAATAGGCCGTTCTTTTTTGTCCAGTGAATACCACGTAGCTGCCCCAATCGTGTTCCTTGCCTCATTCTCCGACTCGAATGTATTTTCTTACCTGTAGACCTATTAGATCAAGCATATTAGAATAAAAACATTGACGCTTCTTTTGCTTTTATGCATAAAAGCGTGTAAGCGTGAAAGTATCTATCCGATCTTTACATACTAGAAACGTTACCCATCAAGGAGTTGAATAACTATGAATACGAATGATGAACATTCGGTCAAACAGCCACTCCGCTTCGTGCAGAGTGTTACCATCTTTGCGGTCATCATCGCCATTTTACTGCTTACGATACTTGGCTGGGGTGCACAGCCGCACATCCCACTGCTAACAGCAACTGTTGCCGCAGGCTGTCTGCTCTTGCTATTCGGTCAATCGTGGAATCTAGTAGAACGAGCATTGATTAAGGGACTTCAAGCTTCTGTTATGCCTGCCTTGCTCCTATCTCTTATCGGAATCCTGATTGCAGTATGGATGATGAGCGGGACAGTTCCTACGCTACTCGTATATGGAACCTCTTGGTTTCAGCCTCAATGGTTCACGATTAGCGCTCTGCTGCTTACGGTTATCGTCTCGATGTTCGTCGGCAGCTCAGTGACGACAGTCGGAACATTCGGCGTAGCCTTGATAGGCATGTCGAATACCATGGGCGTCCATCCCGCAATCGTAGCAGGGGCTGTGGTGTCCGGTGCCTGCTTCGGGGATAAGATGTCCCCGCTCTCCGATACGACGAATTTCGCATCTGCCGTTGCACGTGTCAGCATACCTGATCATATTCGCAATATGACGAAGACGACCGTACCCGCTTTTCTTATTACCTGCATCGCCTTTTTATTTTTCGGTTCTTCTGCTCAATCCAATATGGATCAATTGCTGTCGATGCAGCAGGATATCCGCAGTGTATTTCATATTCATCCGCTAACCTTACTACCGCTTGCTGTCGTGCTTATCGCTGCATTTAAGCGATTGCCAATCATCATTACGATGCTGCTCGGTATTGGATCGGGCCTGCTAGTAACTGCGCTCATTCAAGGAGACGTAAATGTTCCACAATGGATGGAAGTGATGCAGGGAGGATTCCAAGGGTCATTCCAGATGGAGGAAGTAAGCCGCATCGTGAACCGAGGTGGCCTTCAGTCCATGACTTGGGCGATATCGCTCATAGCGATTGC
>NZ_JMDX01000345.1:0-4871 GCF_000935845.1 Paenibacillus sp. E194 | reverse complement strand
AATCGTAGATGGAATGGTGTCAGATCGAGATCGAGTTCGGCAGCTTGTAATGCTAGAACTCGATCTCGATCTGACACCATTCCATCTACGATTTCCACAAGGGGAGGCTATCAAAGTAGCAGAGCTAACGCTAGTTAATCATGTATGCGATAGCCCCTCCCTTCACTTCGTCTAACCCGGCACCGTTACTGCATATTGTTTACGGTCTTCACGATATCCGATCCCGTGCCAAGCTTGTAGCCTTGGAGCTGGTAACGGATGCGGTGCTGATGATCCATGACAACAACGAGCGGGTATTCTTGCCCGTTCCATTCCGGCAAGGAAGGAAGCAGAGCTTGCAGAGCCCCTCCATCTTCATCCACGCTGTATGTTGTATGCTCCGGCATGCCCTCCAGCTTGAATTCGCCGCGATTGCGCTGAGTTTCTACCATAAGCGCAATCCGGCCTCCCCATTGATCGAGCTCTGCCTTGAGCTCGCGCAATTCTCGCGCGAGGTGCTTGGACGGCTCCCGTTCTGGATCGAGCCATGCAAGGACGATTCCTTGCTCGGGAATATTGAGATCCGCCTTCGCGGTCATGAGTTCCCACTGATCGGCCGTCACTGTACCGAGGACCGGAACATGAATCTCTTCCTTACGGAACACGATAGGCACCGATGTTGTTGTCCCGTCTTGCACCGAGAAGAAGGTTTGGCGAACTAGCACCGTTCCGTCACTAAGGCGAGTTCCCGTTGTCATTCGATAGTCGCCGCCCAGCACCTCGTAAGGCTTGTCGTACATATCTTTTTCCCCATATGGGAAGGTCAAGGTACGGTAACTACCCTTCTCGAATCGAGAAATGGTGAAATTCAAGTAATAGGCAGCTTCTTGATCTCCTTCCCCTCGTGTAAATACGACGGAACCAGTAGCGGCAGCTTCCACAGGCGTCTCGACGGCATCCTGATGGAACAGGGCATCTTGCCACGCGCCATCCATCCAGAATTGCGGACGTGTATTCAGCGGCTCAAGTCGCGCTGGGATTCCGATGCTGCGAGCGATCGCCACGAAGCATACATCCCGGCTTACGCGGTCAGCCAGCTTCAATTGGAATGCGCCGACTGGCGTAATCATGCCATTGTAGCGATCGATCCGGCCTTCAAGTGTTATGTCATTGGCCAAGCGGTCAGCCAGCTGCTGCGGATAGGCTGCATAGGCCGCCTTCTCCTCAGCCGTTAGATTGGCTTGGAAGAATGCGCGATAAGGTTTGATCATTTCATAATAGGCACGCGGACAGAGCACATAGGTCGCGAATAGTTCCTCATCCTTCACCTGCTGCAGATAGGGAAGAGCACCCTCCAAATGATCGCGTAGTGTATTGCTCATCGTGTCTTGTGTATCCTTCTCGTGCAGCGATTCGAGCAGTCGCAGCGGCCATTCGCCATGCTCCGGTGTGCAGGATTCGAGGAAAGACGCTATTTCAAGACTGTTCCCACGTGCATGACGAAGTACCGTCCATACACGATCTGCAGGCAGGGAGAGCTTGCACGCCAATTCCCCGGCCTGTTTTTCATTCATAAATGTAGCCTCGTATGCGGCACGTGTTGCTGTACCATGCTGGACGCGGCTGTCGTTCGCTTGACGTTCCTCGTCTGTCATCCGATCTTCACTCTTGTCTGGAATCTCTGGCGGCGGCACCATATTGAACTCTAATACTTCGTGCTCCGATGGCTCAGATTGGAGCGTTACGGTGAATGTATCCGCATCTCCGACCGAAATATGGCGGAAGCCGTAGCCTTGCTCGTTGCGTACGTGGATGAGCAAGTCGCCATATCCCGTTGTGAATGCTACTTGTCCGTCCGCGTCGGTTGGCAATGTCGTAACAGAGTAGAATTCAGCGAAATTGTACATTTGGAAATGCACTTCGGCCGGTGTTGCTTCTCCTTGCTCATTAACGACTTGTATTGTAATGGTCTTGCGCGGCGCATAATTGCCGAGCAGGTTGATCTCGGTATACCAAGGGTGACTGGAACACGTTTCTTCGGGTCCGTTATAATCAGCAGGAACGCGCGTATGCACAAGCATGGCGCGGCGTGAAGGAGCCTTGAACCAGCCTTCGTTCAGGCGTCCTTCCGGCTCGCATGCACCGAGGAAGTACCATGTGCCATCAGCCCAAGCTTCCACCCATGCGTGATTCGAATCGCAATGCGCCCAGCGCGGCGTGTAGCATTGGCGCGCCGGAATGCCGACACTGCGCAGTGCGGCGACGGCTAGTGTCGATTGCTCCCCGCAGCGGCCTAGAGCCGTGCGCATCAGGGTCAGTGGAGATACGGTACGCTGATTCGTGCCGACATAGGTTGCTTTCTCATGACACCAATAGTTCGTTTCCAAAATCGCATCAACCATGGATTTATCCTTCACGCGATCAACGAGCTCGTGATAAATCACTTCGCGGTTGTCGTCGATATTCTCATTGTTGACCCGATAGGGGAGAACGAAATTCATGAAGATGTAATCTGGAATGTCTTTTCCCCAAGGAAGCGCCTGACGTGTTGCTAGAGTGCGGCGCACATGAGCCAAGAAGAAATCCCCGTTATAGTCAGCCAAGTCGTGAATTGGCATGTAGGCGTACAAGTATTTCAAGAGTAAGCGTTCTTCTCCGGTCAGTTCTTGATTGAATACACCGAATAGCTCTTTTGAACGATGCTTGGCTAATTCTTGTTTATAATGAAACTTATCTTCGATCTGTTGAAGGAATGTGCTATCTGCATTACCAGTTGTACTCGTCATCTTGTTCATCAGCTCCGTGTATGGAATTTCTGTGATGCAGTGATGGTTCATGTATGATTGTTAGTCCGGTCGAACTTGGTCATTGGAACATCGGTTACCGTTACTGGTTACTGGTTACTGGTTACTGGTTACTGGTTACTGGTTACTGGTTACTGGTTACTGGTTACTGGTTACTGGTTACTGGTTACTGGTTATGTTATCGGTAACCAAAAGAAATGCAGAGAACGGATGTGTTGAAGGCTTGGAGCATGCATGCTACAGCAGCATACCTATTCGCGCCACACCTTCCCATCCTCCTGAATGCGAATCCACTGCAGTCCGTCCTGTGACTTGGCAGACATGAGGAAGGTTCCGCTTGTTGTCTCAATGACAGGTTCAATGCTGCACACCTCTTCGTTCGTTAACGCTGACAAGGTGGATGCATAATGTCCATGCGCTGCATAATGCTGACGCTGGCGGTAATAGAGCTTACGCAGTTCCCACTTGATCAGCTCATCTTGCGTAAGTTGGAAGATGGGTTCTGGCTGATTCGCCTCGGCGAAGACGACGAAGCCCCACAGCTCTGGATAATGCATATTAATAATGCCATGCGGGCTCCATACCCAGTTATACTCTGGATAAGGGGCGTTCGTATCCGGATTGATTGTCTTCACGTACTTTCCGTTCTGCACTTCAGCACGCCACTCGACACGGGAGAAGTTAATGCGCCAATAATCTTCATGACGCGGCAAGCGTCCCTCTGGCGCACATTCCTTCAGCACGCTCCAAGGCATGGCCACTTCAATGCTCCAACCTTTGTTGTCTGCATTCGGATTGTTCACTTCACCATCAATATGAACGGCAGTGCGAATGCCACGAATATCCCAGGAATTAATAGGCGGACCGCCATCACGGTATGGCTTCGGCAGCAGCAAGTCCCATATCGTGTTGAAGGCGTTCATTTCGAACTCATAGTAGTTATGCGTGTCGCCGTCGGGATCGATGAAAATCTCGAAATCATTATCATAGAAAATGACGGAATCTCGCTCCGTCAATGTTGCCCATATTTGATCTTCTTCCATTTCGGCACCGAAGTATAAATACTCGTCATCCCATAACATTTTGACCCGTGTGCGCTTGAACGGCCGTGGCTTCAAATCTCCCTCAATATCGAAAAAGTCGTCTGTCCACGGGGCATCCGCCCAAAAAGGCTTGTCCAATAGTCCATCAAGCTGTAACGGTTCCGCTGCACGGTGGCAAATGTAATGCTTTGGCTCGAACACGATATTCGGTTCAGGAACGACACTTCTGTCCATCTTCCATCCTCCTCTAGATGAATGTATGTGGTAGGTGTTGGAGAACACACAAATACGTAAATATGGCAATGCAGATAAAACTTATCCTTATACTAGATGGATATAATCGGATATTCAATAGGGAAACGCGATTTTCGGCGAAAAAAAGTTATCGGTATCACAAAATGTCGAACATGTCGGTTTCGCTGTTGTATCTGAAGATAAAAAAGAGAGCATCCATTAAGAATACCCTCTTCGTAACTGAGTATATTTTCTATCCATAGTACCAACGATTGCTTATGCTTGCTTCATGAAGAAGGCAGCAGCCTGAGTTAGAAAATGCCGCCTCTTATATATCGGGGGCACTATCTATGTTATCTTACGGCTTACCAAGCGCGTTCGTAGGACTTCGGCTTAGGCAGTTCAGCACGAAGTGCTCGTGCGGCCCGCAGCGGCCAGTATGGATCGCGCAGCAGTTCGCGTCCGAGAAGGACGAGATCCGCACGGTCATTACGGACGATCTCTTCTGCTAGAGCTGGCTCGGTAATAAGGCCGACTGCTCCCGTAGCTATGCCAGCTGACTGACGTATGGCATGCGCATAAGGCACTTGGTAACCAGGGAATACATCGATTGGATGCGGTACAACCGCGCCGGAACTGCAATCAACGAGGTTGACGCCTTGATCCTTCATACGGCGTGCATAGTCGATATAAGCTTCCAGAGAGTTACCTCCATCCGCATACTCATTGGCCGAAATACGCACGAACACGGGGCCTTCCCAATTGAGGCGCACTGCATCGATTACATCGCTTAAGAAGCGGTATCTTCCTT
>NZ_JMDX01000344.1:0-4899 GCF_000935845.1 Paenibacillus sp. E194 | reverse complement strand
CCAATGTCTACTATAAGGGGTGCACTTCAGTGCACTTCAATGTTCGGCTTGGCTTTTTTTGCATGAGGACATGGATGACAGGCTGGTACAGAAATAGAAAAGACGATTTACTCATCGATATGCAAGATAATGTCATACTTCATTTCTAACTTCATATATCTGATTTGGAAGGCGTTTGTTGATACGACCTTTTACGTTCGTGCCCAAGTGGGGGGTCACTCACGGATGAGCATCACTATCTACTAGAACTGAATCATTTACGAAAAATGTTTTGTGTGAGGGGCATATTTATGCCGTCTAGCAAATAAGATGTTACTAGTCCAAAAGCATGTACGAGTTGCGTCGAAATGCCCTTGTACGACGTGAAATCTCGGCGGCGAACACTGGCGACAACGGCAACAGCTCAATCCTAGCAACGGTGCCAATCGTTTCTGAAGGGCGAGAGGCGAACGTTGTCTCGTAGTCCGTCGGAAAAATTTGAGGAGGGGATATCAATTGGAGAAAGTGGACATTTTTAAGGACATAGCCGAGCGTACCGGCGGGGATATTTACCTCGGGGTCGTCGGTGCGGTCCGCACAGGGAAATCGACGTTCATCAAACGATTTATGGAAACGGTCGTATTGCCTAATATCACGAATGAATCCGACCGCATTCGCGCAGTTGACGAATTGCCGCAAAGCGCAGCAGGTAAGACCATTATGACGACTGAACCCAAATTCGTTCCGAATAATGCAGTTCAAATTAAAGTAGCGGAAGGCTTGGATGTTAACGTTCGTCTAGTGGATTGTGTTGGCTATGCAGTAACCGGAGCCAAAGGCTACGAAGATGAGAATGGCCCGCGCATGATTAATACGCCGTGGTTCGAAGAGCCGATTCCATTCCAGGAAGCGGCCGAAATCGGGACACGCAAAGTCATTCAAGAGCACTCCACATTGGGCGTTGTTGTGACGACTGATGGTACGATTGCTGAGATTCCTCGAAGCTCGTATATCGAATCCGAGGAGCGCGTCATTCAAGAGTTGAAGGAAGTCGGCAAGCCATTCGTACTGATTATTAACTCGACGAAGCCTCGCAGTGATGAGACGATTGCACTCCGCAATGAGCTGCAGATTAAATATGACATCCCAGTAATGGCGCTCAGTGCAGCGACGATGGGCGAAGAAGATGTAATGGGCGTTCTTCGTGAAGTTCTGTATGAATTCCCAGTACATGAAGTCAACGTGAATCTTCCGAGCTGGGTAATGGTTCTGAACGACACTCATTGGCTGCGCTCCAGCTATGAGTCGTCAGTACGTGATACAGTCAAAGATATTAGACGTCTGCGGGATGTTGATCGTGTTGTGCAGCAATTTATGGAGTATGACTTTATTGCCCGAGCTGGTTTGAGCGGCATGGACATGGGGCAAGGCGTTGCTGAGATTGATTTGTACGCGCCGGACGAATTGTACGACCAAATTCTGATGGAAGTGGTCGGGGTAGAAATACGAGGCAAGGATCACTTGCTTCAGTTGATGCAGGAATTCTCACATGCGAAGCGGGAATATGACCGATTTGCGGATGCGCTTGAAATGGTGAAGACAACTGGCTATGGCATTGCAGCGCCTACCTTGAACGAAATGGCTCTCGATGAACCTGAGCTGATTAGACAAGGCTCACGCTTCGGGGTACGGCTCAAAGCAACGGCTCCTTCCATTCATATGATTCGCGTCGATGTTGAATCGGAATTCGCTCCGATTATCGGAACGGAGAAGCAGAGCGAAGAGCTGATGCGCTACTTGATGCAGGACTTTGAAAACGATCCAACGAAGATTTGGGAATCTGATATTTTCGGTAGATCACTGCATTCCATCGTTCGCGAAGGCATACAAGGCAAAATCGCCATGATGCCAGACAATGCACGCTACAAGCTTCAAGAGACATTGGGTCGGATCATCAACGAAGGCTCAGGTGGATTAATCGCCATCATATTGTAATTGGATTGCAAGGAAGCCTAAGTGGCTATTCCAAAATGGATTAGCCACTTAGGCTTTTTGTTGTTCCTGTAAAAATTCATCGATCTTTTATTGCTAAATCAATTTACAGACTCGAAGGAAGCGGGTATATTTAAGAATAATGCCGGTAACGGTAAAAAGTGGGATTTATTCGTCGTGGAAAATCGAATGGATCAGTAAAGTCAAGAGGCGGGATAGAGATGAGCAGCGTATGGAAAACGCAAGGAGTATCAAACTTACGTTCCGCGCATGTCTCCGATACGGATGCGGCAGGCGATTGTCAATTTGAAGCGGATTCAAATTTGTACATGCTTGGAATTACAAAATCGTATAACGGGCTATCTGTTCTGAAGCAAGTCAACTTTACTGCATCTAGCGGAGAAATTCACGCTCTTGTTGGCTCTAATGGAGCGGGGAAGAGTACGTTGATGAATATATTGTCAGGCGCATGCCGATCCGATGTCGGAGTCATCCAGTTAGGAAGCGAACAGTTATCGATTCATTCACCTGCTGATGCGAAGAAACAGGGAATTCATTGTGTATATCAAGAGGTAGATGTCGCACTTATTCCCAAGCTTACAGTAGCAGAGAATATTATGATGGATGATTTTAGCATGGGGAGAAGTTCTTGCTGGATTCGCCCTGCGCATCTGAAGAAGAGGGCTGAGGGAATCATGGATGCTATCGGCCTGTCGATCTCGCCTTCGCTGCGTATGGAGGAGTGCACATTAGCGGAGAAGCAGATGGTGCTTATATCGCGAATATTATTGAATGAAGCTAAGATTGTCATATTTGACGAACCAACTGCATCCCTTAGCTTTGAGGAGTCAGAGCGGTTATTTACGATTATGCATACACTTCGAGATCAAGGAGTTATCGTTCTATTTATTACTCATCGTCTGGCTGAAGTGTTTCATCATTGTGATCGTATCTCTATCTTGCGTGACGGTGAATTGGTTCACAGTTCGCTAATCTCTGACATTTGCCCCAAGGAAGCAATTCAATATATGCTGGATAAAACTATAGAAGAAGAACCCGGTGTACATTCCTCTGTTCGTGAAGAGGTTCTGCTTACTGTGAAGGGAATCTCTTGCGGCCAGAAGCTCAAAAATGTAAACTTCGAATTGAGACGCGGGGAAATTCTTGTATTTGTGGGGCTGATAGGAGCTGGGAAGACGAAGCTGGCTCGGATTCTTGGAGGGGCCGAGCTGTGCGATGGCGGAGAGATAACGTTGAATGGAGAAGTGCTTCAGCCGCGTTCTATTCGTGATGCGATTCGTGCGGGCATCGTGCTTGTTCCCGAGGAACGACGCAAATATAGCTTATTTATGGATGAGTCGGTACAGAGCAATTTATGTATCTCTACATTGCCAAAGTACTGCACAGCGGGTTTCGTATCAACCACGCGAGAGCGGCTGTCAGCAGAGCGCGTGATCGGGCAGCTTAATATAAAGACTGCTTCTGTAAAGCAGAAAGTGAGATATTTAAGTGGAGGCAACCAGCAGAAGGTTGCCATAGGGAAATGGCTTGGCACTGATGCGCATGTATTTGTCTTAGATGAACCTACGAATGGGATCGATGTCGGTGCGAAAAATGAGATTTTCCGCATCATTGGACAATTGTCAGAGGAAGGAAGAGGAATCATTTACTTCACTAGCGACATGTATGAAGCATCAATGGTTGGCGACCGCATTGTTGTTATGTATGACGGGGAAATGGTGCGGCTATTTGAGCGAGGAGAGGCATCGGAAGAGCAGTTATTGTTCTATGCTTCAGCTGGTGGCAGGCTGAGAGATGTTGAAGATAGAGTGAAGGGAATATCAGATAAACAGTAGGGGAAACATATAAGCTTATCGTTGTTCTTTAGTCCCTACTTGCATTTGTAACAACGGTATATTACTATAAATTTGTTCTGTGAACCCATTTGGAAGCAGATTGGATATCGTATTGAACTGTTTTGCTGATGATAAGGTATAAATTCTAGAGAAACAGTGAAGAAAATGGATAACGATGCATACTTGAATCAGGAGGTGAACAGAATGAATAAATCTGAATTGGTAACTGAAGTGGCAGAGGCTACGGAATTGTCGAAGAAAGATGTGACGAAAGTAGTTGATGCTGTATTCGAAGCGATTTCGACTGCACTTCAGAACGGCGACAAAGTCCAATTGGTAGGCTTCGGTAACTTTGAAGTGCGCGAACGTTCCGCACGCAAAGGCCGCAACCCGCAAACGGGCGAGGAGATTGAAATTCCTGCAAGCAAAATCCCTGCGTTCAAACCAGGCAAAGCACTTAAAGATGGTATCAAATAAGTGAACTTACATACTTTTGTCTAATAGGGGAACGCAAGTGAGGCAGAAGCCGCGACATGAATGTCGCGGCTTCTGCTCCTTTTCAGAGGGGAAGTTGTGGAGTAGGATGCTCTAGATTACTCGTAGCTGCTCTACTGCTCTGTGTACTGCCGCTGTAGGCGACCAGTACAATACGCTGACCACTTACTTGACTTAATTGCTCTTCCCACTGCTGAAGCAGCTGTAGCTGGTTGGATTGTAAATGTGCTGGGTGCATCGCATTAGCTCCTTTTAGATGAAACGTGCTACACTAGTAGTATGCCCGAAGAATGATGATTCACATGGTTGACGCTGCAAGGAAGCCAATACATATGCAAGGAGGTCAAGCAGTTGGAAACACAAAATGACTTTATCGTAATAAAGGCCAAAGATCAGGGAGTTCAAGTGATCGGTCTGACACGCGGAACAGATACGAAGTTTCATCATACGGAGAAGCTGGACAAGAATGAAGTGCTTGTCGCCCAGTTCACGGATCATACGTCCGCAATTAAAATTCGCGGCAAAGCAGTTGTTATGACAAAACACGGTGTAATTCATACCGATACAGACGAATAGG
>NZ_JMDX01000343.1:0-4932 GCF_000935845.1 Paenibacillus sp. E194 | reverse complement strand
TTTTATCAGAAGCGGGAATGGTCGCAATATAATTCCTTTATTCGCGTCGGCTTCCTTATGGAGGAAGTAGGAGAGGTTGCGCGTGTTGTTCGGGCGCTGGAAATTGGCCGTGACCGTCCAGATGAAGGGGAGCGCAGCCGCGATGAACTGCGTCAAGAACTGGTGGAAGAGCTCGGTGATGTGCTGGCGAATGTCATTGTGCTGTCGGAGAAGTATGACATTGATTTGAGTGAGATTGCACAAGCCCATATGGACAAGCTGACGAAGCGTTTCGGCGGTTGATTCGGTAAGGAAACACCAGAGAGAACTATCGGCAAGAGCAAGAGCAAAGTGCTGAGTGCTGAGTGCTGAGTGCTGAGTGCTGAGTGCTGAGTGCGAAAAGCAAAGCTACGAGTCTAAAGTGTAAATTGCTAAGATCCATCCCTTTGCGGCGAGCTGCGAATCGGATAGATAACAAAGCAAATGATGGCGAATACGAGTGCAACGATTGGGATGCCTGCCAGCATCAGTCTGATCCCGAATATGGCTGCGTCAGGCTGCTGCGCGCTATTGGCAACATAGCCGCTGGATTCGAGTACGGTGCTCATAATAATGGCTTGCAGGGAGACGCCGAACCGAATAATAAATCCATTCATGCCGAAATACATACCTTCGCGTCGTGCCCCTGTCGTGCGCTCGTCCTCGTCAATGACCTCAGAGAGGAGAATGTCGAGTAGGATGATAAGTCCAGCAAGGCTGAACCCGATGAATGCGCCTGCTATATAAGCGCCAAGTTCCGATGAGACGAACAGAAGTGGAGCTAAGGCAAACATATAGCATACGATGGCAGCAATCATCGTTTTGCGCGGTCCGTAGCGTTTCGTCCAATGCGCCCATACGTACACGAACGGGATCGCAGTAACGAAGACCAGCCCAAGCATAATTGTGTTGGCGCTTTCATTTGCATGCAGTGCATACTTGGTGAAGAACGGAATCGCCGCGGTCAGAAGAGCAAAGGTCAATTGCACGAAGAAACCGCCCAGTACATAGGCGACAAAAGAACGGTTAGAGAACGTATACACAATAGCCTTCCATAACCCGATTGAGCGAGCAGATGCCTGCTCATTCTCCTTCGAGCCCCAGATCATCACTGCCAGAAATATAGCGGAAATGATTCCGAAGGTAAGCCCCATAGCCCCCCATCCGTATTCGGTATAAACTAGAGGTGGTGCTGCTACCCCTCCAATCATCCCCAGTATGCCGAACATTTGCTTCCACGAAGAGGCAGCTGCTCGCTCCTTCATCGTAACGAACATTTCCGGGAACAACGCTGAATAATTGAGGATGACGAGTACATACAGAATATCGTACAGCAGCACGAGCACAAGGAAGTACCAGAACAGCCCGTCACCGGAAGCGAGTGGGAACCAGATGAGTGTAAATACAGCCGCAAGCGGTATCGTTCCAAATGCCATGTAGGGAATACGCCGGCCCCACCTCGTTCGAAACTGATCGGACATATAGCCGAACAATGGATTAAGAACGGCGCCGACGAGTCCGTGGATCACCATCGCAATGCCGATGAGACCTGGACGGACGCCAAGGATGTCGACGTAATAATACACAATATAGGCCGCGAACATTTGGGCCAATAAGTTGGCAGAAATATTTCCTGAAGCGAAGGCCGCTTTGCGTGCAGGGGATATCGAAATGCTCATTGTATGACCTCCTTCTTGTTCCTACATAAGCGGTGGGAGCTGGCCGCGCTGTACATCCCGCAAGTCTCGCCAGCGAATAAGCTGAATTCCTTCTTCTGCAATGATGCGCTTGATGTCAGGATCGCGGAACAATCTCCATTCCATGCCGCGCTTCTCCCAATGCGGAGTAATGGCCTTTAATTCATCAGATACGATGGAGGGGTGGAGGTACATCTCGGTAATACCGGGAAGAAGACCGCGTAGGAGTGCTTCCGCCTTGGCTTTAACCTGAGCATATGTCTCTCCTGGAATCCGTTCATAAGGGAGCCCGAGCAACGTGTCCAGAATGACAACCCCTTTGGCATCTGCCAGATCGATCCGCTTCTTCGCCATCTTCTCGAGCCCTGGACTCAGCTTCATGCCGCCAATACGTCTTGGCATGCGGAACGGCAGTCCATACGCTGCGCATACATCAAATACTACGTCTAGGAAATCCCGTCCCGACGCGAGACCGTACAAGCTGCCCATGTGGTTATCCGCATGCGTAATATTAATGCCGCTGCGTCTTGCCGCTTCAATTTGACTAATCATTTCACAGCGAATTTGCTCAGGATCGGCGAGATGCTCGACGGTCAGACAATCCTCAGGGAAGTAGCCCTCCTCGGTGAGCAGGGTGGAAATATCTCGTGATCGATTCATCGCCGACCATTTATACCCTCCCCATTCGCTCGTGAAGGTGAGGTGTACCCCGATGTCCAGCTCTGGATGAGCGGCACTCCACTTCGCTGCTTCCTTGGCCCAGCCGCACGGCATCATGATGGAGGTGGAACAAATCGATCCCTCTTCAAGCAGCTGCATAATCCCCATGTTCGTTGCATGACACATACCGAAGTCGTCGGCATTAATGATGAGCAGACGATCGGTTTCCTCATACCCTAAAGCTCTCATGACGTTCATGGCCTTCGCCTCCATGTGTGATTGATCGATGCGCATGAATCGATTCGTGTTTATGCAACTAAATATATTCGAGAGCCGGCGGCAACTTGCACTTGCGCTCAGATATAATGATGGTTTACTCACGGGAGTATCGAATTCTTTTGCGCGATGGAAGGTGGGAAATGCAATATGGAATCTGTTACCGCTTAGGGGCATCCTTCGATTACACAGATATGCTTCTGATTCTGAGGTGACTCTAATATGTTAATCATAGATGAGATGGCATCCTAGAAGGAGGGCTGAACGATGACATGGGATATCATTCGCATACCTTGGACGACATATCGGGGGGCAGAAGCAGCGGAACGGCTGCCTGAGGCTCTCCTTCAGTTGAAGGATGCTTCGACAACAGCAGAAGCGGAGCTGGCCAGTGTATCGATAGAAGCAATTGCGGTTGTGCAGGGCGCCCTGTACGAGGTGGCTGTACCGACGGCCACTTGCTTGGTAAGCATGATTCAGAATACGACGGATACGGCACGCCCGTACATGTTGGAACTGCTTGTTCTCATTGCTTCCGGCGAGCCGGCAGATCTTGAGTTGGAGTACGGAAATCCGCGCTTGGCAGATGCCTGCATGCGGGAAGTTGCCCGCGGCACTGTTGTATATGCCCACCTGCTGGAGCATGGGCGCGCGGCTGAGCGGCTGCATTGTATCGATCTTCTAGGATTGTGTGCGAAGCGGGATCGGACGGTAAGGGAGCGGGTACGCTGGATGTTCCGGCGAGTGCTGCAGTCTGAGAGGGATGAACGTATTCGGGAGTTCTTGTCTTATTGGCTGAGGGAGCTGGTGTAGTTATCGACAGGTTTATTTAAAAAAAGACAAATGGTACTTACGTTAAGGAAAAATGTAATCTATAATAAACATGAAAATAATGGATATAAAAAATACCGCGTCCAAATGAACGCTAAGGCATTACATTGTACCTGATGTTATGCTTTTTTTCTTGTTTGAAAGGGGGACTTATTACTGAACAACCTAGTACATTAGGATAATTACTATTAATCGAGTCAAGATAACACATCTACTAGAAAATAAACAATTGTATTTAGAGGAGAGGTATTGATGGGGAAAATGTGTCGTACTCATTATGGGGATAATATTACTTTCACAATTATTAAGTGTTGACGGGATTGCCGTATTTGCAATGGATTCGACAAGAAATGCTCCAGAGCATCGCCTGAAGAACGGACAAGCAAACTATATTTATGACTCAAATAACCGAATCATTGAAATGCCTTTTCGAAAATGGGGCATGAATCTCATAGAAAGGTTTTTTTACGATGCAAATGGAAATATGGTAAACAAATTTATCGAGCTTAATGATATTGAAAGATTCGAACATGGATCATATCAGAATTCAGATTACATAGGACAAAAAATCACCAATAATCCAAACGACACGATTGAAGGAGCATTCTCTGCATACGGGACCGCAGATGGCTCGGTGGAGTGGAATGAATTCCTCCATTCTGATCGAAGTAAAATTAAATTTGAACCGAATACAACCTATTCTATTACTTTTAAATATAAAATATTGTCCAAGCCTGAGAAGGATGGATATTTTTATTTCTTAGTGAGAAGCGCCAGTATGGACTTTATCAATGATAAGGCATTCACTAAGCTGCAGGATTATGATAACGGAACCATAAATACGACAACCATTACGTTTACTACAGGCTCCCATAGTGATTATTATTTAATTTGGGGGATTCGACATGATGGAGAGATTTCAATAGATGATATAAAAATATCCAAAAAATAATCTGTATGTGGAACATAAAGGAGATCAGTTGAAATGCGAGTGACACGGTTACCTGAATTATTTATTTTTATAAGTATTTTGTATAACAGTGCATTTTATCCCGTAGCATACGGAATGCCCATAGGGAGTAGAGATGCATCTCCCGGTATGTCTTTTTTTGCTGATGTGAATGGGGACAAAAAGGAGGACTCTATCGTTTATAACGGCAACGGGGAGTGGAAAGTGTCGCTGTCAACCGGAAATAAGTTCGAAGCTTATTCAAACTGGATAGAAGGCCATGGAATTGGTTCTACTAAACAGCTGGTAGGAGATGTGAACGGAGATGGCAAAGCCGATTCTATTGTGTACTTCGACAACGGAGAATGGTGGGTGGCACTCTCAAACGGAAGTGGATTTGGAGCCTACACAAGATGGATAGAAGGCCATGGAGTAGGATCAAGCCAACAGTTGGTAGGAGATGTGAACGGAGATGGCAAAGCCGATTCTATTGTGTACTTC
>NZ_JMDX01000342.1:0-4939 GCF_000935845.1 Paenibacillus sp. E194 | reverse complement strand
TCAAAAACCAGTATATCAATAATTCATTAAATCACCAAGGGGATAGCTTGACAAACATTAGCTGGTTTTTGTTGGAGGAATCACCTTATTGAGAAGAAAAAGAAGCGATTTAGAGATCCACCGAAGCCGCCAGTACGTTGCAAAGGATGTGTATGGGGCGACTGGACGGGGACGAAGCAATACTGCGGTAGGCGACCATGTGTAAAAGTAAGTCGAAAGCTGTAGGAGGAAATCTTTACCTGACGTCGAAATATGTCTATGTTAAGGGGGGATTGAATGGATGGGTCGTCTTGGTGGTTTATTATAAGAGAAGGTCTAGATGCTGTATATAAAGTCTCCGGAATAGTTTTAGTGCTCGGAGTATTTTTAGGTTTGGCGCAGTTACGTTTATTAAAAAAAGACATTAAGGATAGAAACATGCGAGCCGCAGCTGAAAAAAGCATGGAGTATTTAGCTTATTATCAAAAAGAAATTATTTCAACTGCTTCAGAATACAAAAACAAAGTGACGGAAGAGATAAAGGAACCAGCTAAATTCGATCATCTGATTAATAAGGACTTTATACTTAAGGGAGTACATTTAGAAAAGGAACTAATAGCTGATTCGATTATCAAACAAAGGTGCGGAATAATACCAATTTTAAATCGATTAGAGTTCTTTAGTGCAGCTGTTGAAAGTAGAATTACTGATGAAGAATTACTTTATCCTCCATTATCGAAAATATTTTGTGAATTTATTGAAGAAGAATTCATATGGATAGCAGTAGCTAGAACAAGGGGAGGGGCCCCCTATAAAAACTTGATATCATTGTATAATAAGTGGTCAAAAAGAATGGAAGTAGATAAATTAAAGTTGCAAATGAAGGAAACAGCACATAAGATAAGGGAACAGGGAAATGATTATCACAGTTCTCCGCCAATCGGCTTTTAAGGAGGAATTTTCAAATGAAAGAAGAATTGATGAAGAAATCATATGAAGAACTACAAGTTATTCTGGAAAAGGATTTACAGGAAGTTGAGCTTGTATTTCCAGTTCTTGAATTTTTGAAAATGAAGGACGAAGTTCTTGCTCACATTTAATTATTATTAGATAAATTCATTCGGGCACCCAGAAATAGGGTGCTTTTTCTTTTGTTCTAAACCGACTAAATATAAGCCGATTTAAGGGGCTCATGTTCTAATGAATCCGAATGTAGGATTCAGATTAATAAACGTCATGGAGGTGTTGCAGAATCGTTCTGCGAGCGTGTTATGGACGTACATTTAGGAAACCAACTCAACCCAATATTGCCTCTAGTTAGCAGGAGAAGTCTTCTAATTTGTCGAAAACAGTGTATAGGGGTGAAAAAATATGCTTGAGGCATTAATTAATGGATTTACGGCAGGGATAATTGGTGTAGTTGGCGTTCTTATTGGTGGGATCCTAACTTATAAACTAGGTTTAAAGGCAGAGAAATCACTAATTAGAATGAGAATTAAGGTGGAAAAAATACAAAATACCCAGGTTGATTTATTGAACATGGCACGACAAATGGGAATATTATCAATTGCAATGCACAATTATGAGTACAAAAAAATAAATCATGAAAGTTATTGCAAAATCTCAAATGATGTTCAAGATAAGATGATGCACTATATCAGAAGTATCAGGGTAAATGAATTTGCTATCAAAAATTATAAAGCGCAGATTGATAAATTGATAGATGAGTATAACGCTGTATCCGACATGCAGTACGAACGATATATTAATCCGGATTGTAAGAATAAGTATTATGACGCTGATGAGATTACATTTGAAGCTGTTGAAGAAAGACTAAGGAAAATAACTCTTGTAACAATTGATTTAAAAGACGATTTATCTGATCAAATAGATAAAGATTTAACAACTTGACTTATTATGTGCGCCTTTTGAGTTATATTTAAATTGATTGGAGGTGTATACCATGGATAATGAAGGTGTAGGTATACCCACAGTTATAAATTCGGAGATTCTTAAAAAACACAGAGAACTCTCGGAACAATATCGTAAATTAATTAACTCGGTCTTTGGAAACATCATTAACTTTCAAGCGTTGGCAAAATTATCAGACCATGTATCCTCTACTTTTGCTAATATACCAAAAAACTTTGATCCGAATACATTCATTCAAGATAGAATCAGTTTTATAAATAGTAATACAAAATATGGATGGTGCATGTCGGCAAAAATGTCGTTTGCTAGATATAGAGAAATAGCTCGCCTTGAAGATAAGCAAGAAATTAGAGATAGTTATTTTCTTGAAGAGTTCGAGAAAGATAAACTGACTCTTTATCAGCAAGAGAAAGAGTATATAATTTCAACTTCTGATAATGATTGGCGAGAATTTTATGAGGATTTGTTTTTTTCTTTTAGATCATGGAAAATATAAAGCCGTAATTCCTTCACTTTTATCTGCTGTTGAACATGAACTTGCAATAAACACAGATAATAACGATATAGGACAAAGGTTAATTAGAAGACTTCAATATTCACTTGAAGAAGGTAATAATGGTGGTTTTAGATACGCGGTTGGGATATCAGTAGCTTCTTTGTTAGCGAATGGATTGTTTATGCGACATTCATTTAATGAGGAAAGGGTTCCATTAATAAATAGAAACTGGATACTGCATGGAAGAGATGATCCTAGTAAATGGATTAGAATAGATGTGTATAAATTAATTACAGTAATTTCTGCATTGAAATTAATTCAAAAAGACTAACGAGTTGGACTCCACAGCTCGTTTTTATTATTGGAGGACTTATATGGCATTAGAGTAATATCAATTGAGAGGATCAAAGCAGCAGCCTACAACCCTCTCGATGACCTGCAGTCAGGCGAGCCAGAATACGAAAAGCTGCGGCGAAGCATTGAGGAGTTCGGCTACATCGACCCGATTATATGGAATGAACGTACTGGAAACATGGTCGGTGGCCATCAGCGGTACAAGATCCTCGTCAACGAGCTCGGGCGCACGGAAGTCGAGGTTTCGGTCGTTGACCTGGACAAAGACACAGGAGAGTTTGTTGAACCTTACACTGAACAAGGTGGAAGGCCGATGGGACGATGAGGCGTTAGCCCGGCTGCTCGATGAGCTCCAAGCAGAAACAGCTGACCTCGGTCTCACAGGCTTTGTGCCGATGAAATAGCAAGCATTATTGAAGAATTCGCAGAGCCGCCTGAGGATCAGCTCGGCGACTTTGAGAATCGAGAACTGGATACGAATGAATTCGACGAATCCCAATTCGGGTGCAAATGCCCGCGTTGCGGATTCGTTTTTGATTCTGAGGGTGAGTAGATATGCCAGCATGGGATTGGAGTTTGAAAGATTTAATGCCGTAAATAAGAACGGGAGAACGGTGTTCAGCTGCTTCTTCAACGATGGGATATAAGCTTGCAGGATACACGGTACTGGGGAATGTGGAGATTAATCCCAAGATGATGCGGATTTATCGGCAGAATCATAATCCTAAGTAACCCTTTATGATGCCAATTCAGGATTTTAAGGCGCTGCCCAATGATGAGCTGCCGGCGGAATTGTTCGACTTGGACATATTGGATGGTTTGCCGCCATGCAGCGTATTTTCCACCGCATGCGCCAGAGAAAAGAAGTGGGGCGGTGAGTTTGCATTTCGAGAGAGGCAAGCCGTTCAGCGACTTGATGACCTGTTCTTTGATTTCCTTGATGTAGCGAATAAGCTTCGGCCTAGAGTAATTGTTGCTGAGAACGTGAAGGGAATGATCATGGGAAAGGCGCGGGGCTATGACAGCATGGTTCTGTGTGGAGAAAATCTTTAATCTTTTGAATGAATATGATGTCAGGTCGGCAGGTACTGAAGAGGGTGCTCGGGTTAAGGTTACGGGTGGTCATATTGACTGGGCGGATATCATTTTCGTGATGGAGAAGAAGCATATAAGAAGATTAAGAGATAAGTATAGTTATGAATCGAATGGAAAGAAGCTAATATGCTTGGATATCCCAGATGATTATACATATATGGACGAAGAATTAATCGATTTATTGAAAGCAAGAGTATTTGAATATATAGAAATACCAATTGAATTCTGAAAGAAATAGAAGAAGCCTCAACTGCGAACAAAAAGTGATCATTGGAGACATTATGGGCATCAAACTTGTTCTTGTTACCGTTGAAGAGAAGGAATTATTAGATTGAATGTTGATTAACCGCTAGGAACCTTTTCAGAAATTTAACATCCTACACTCTTGCATTCTCAATATGATATTGTCCATAATCGAGTAGAGTGGTTCCAATTGAGCGATTGCATTTTCCGGTAGCTTGTCCAATCATATTTTCCTTAATGGAGGTATCCGTATGTTGCAAGTTCAGGCTTTGGATCTTCTGAAAAAACAGTTGAAAATGTTCACACCTGTTGTTCTCGCCATTCTTGTTTTTGGAATGTCTGTTTTGCCCGCTTTTGCGGCTACTCCTGGGAAAACGGTAAACGCATCGGCAACGCTCGCTTACAATCTTAAAGGACTGAATCACAATGTGGCTGTGCAGAAAGCTTACATCGCAGATAAGTATCTTTACGTAACTCAGCGGTCTGGGGGAACATGCTATCTTTCACGTTTGCTCATAAAAGGAAATGACGCTACGTACGTGGATGAAATGACCGTTACCAACACCGGACATTGTCAGACCCTCGATATGTATACATACAACGGTATCAATTATTTCTATTTCAGTTCAAAAGCGGATCCTTCAACAACGAATTACTGGTCCCTCCAGGTGGCGAGACTTACATACGCTGCCGGCACGACAGTCGATTATACGGCTCTTCATCGGTTCACCTACATGAATTATGCGAATAAAACGGGTGCAAGACTAGGGGAAACCTATCGTGTTGATGGAGGAGGCAATAGTAAATATACGGTTTTCCGGATACAAACGAAAGAAGGTG
>NZ_JMDX01000341.1:0-4949 GCF_000935845.1 Paenibacillus sp. E194 | reverse complement strand
GTTCATGCCGGCTAACGTGAAGAAGGCCAAAGAGAAGGCACAAATCTTTGAAGACATGGTACCGTGGGATCAATTAGAAGAATTCCGGATGGAGGGCTTCGAGAGTTCGCTGCAAAGCCCAGAGGATGTGGAGATTGCTCAGGAGCTGGCAGAGAAGGTTCAACCACTCTATTACGATAATATCGGCGACCTCGGCAAGAAATACACCGAAGCTGTTCTAGCTTTTGTCAAAGGAAAGGATACACCGGAATCCGCTATTGAGAAGATAAAGAAATCGTCCCAAGAGCAGATAGATACCATAATGAACAAAAAATAGTTGTGCGGTTATTCATCCCCCGCTGCCTCACAGCGGGGATTTTATGTTGGTAGCGTTAGAAGGTTGGAGAGAGAAAGGAGAGACCGTCGTGGGCAAGCATATGGACTCAACTTGGAAGCGGCGAATCAGCATGATGCTGGGAGTCGTAGTTGCCGTAGGAGTCATTTGGACAGGAGCAACCCTGTTCTCGAATGACTCGCAGAGCTCAACAATTGAACCAGCGTTAGCAAGCGGTGCAGTTAAGCCGCTTAGTGCTTCTTTGGACTCCAATCCGAAAGGACTGCCTCGTTATGAGTCGTACCAGAAGAAAGTGGGAAATCCATCTGCAATCGCATCGCAGCCGATTGAACTCCTAGCGAGCGCATTGGATCATTCGCTAAGCGAGGGAAGTCCTATAGAGTCGTCGTACAAGGGGTCAACAGGACAAGTGATTCGCAGTGGGGAGATGGGGACGTTCGGCTGGACGTTTCATGTGGAGGAAGATGGATGGTACGATGTGAAGCTTCGTTATTTTCCTGTGAGTGGAACAGGATCTCCAATCGAGAGAGAACTGCGGGTGGATGGCAATATTCCATTTGCAGAAGCGGAACGGATGCTGTATCCGCGGATTTGGGGCAATGAGAGAGAGGACATTGAACGTGACAGCAACGATAACGATATTAGGCCGCGTCAGGTCGAACAGCCTGGTTGGACGGAACGAAGCTTGAATGACGCAGAGGGATACTATGCCGACACACTTGCCATTTATTTGGCGAAGGGGGAGCATTCGCTTCAATTTACCGGAATAAGAGAACCCATGATGGTAGAGCGCGTGACATTGGAACCGCGTGCAGCCAAGTCATATGCAGACATAGAGAAGGAGTATGCAGAGAAAGGCTATCAACAGGCAGACAATGCACTGATTAAAGTACAAGGAGAGTCGGCTAATCATAAGTCAAGCCCATCGCTATATCCGATTAACGATCGCTCTGGCCCGGATGTGGAGCCCTATGATGCATCCCGCATTCGCATGAATGCCATTGGAGGCGATCATTGGAAGGCCCCCGGGCAATGGATCGCATGGAATGTAGAGGTGCCCGCGGATGGTCTATATGAGATTGGATTCAAATACAAACAGGATTTAGCTCGTGGCCTTAAGGTGACACGTAAGCTGATGGTTGATGGTGAGCTTCCATTTGCCGAAGCGGCTAAGATTACGTTTCCACCGAGTACTTCATGGGATGTGAAGGCAGCTGCTGATGAGCGCACGGGGAAGCCCTATTTATTCTATCTGGCGAAAGGACAGCATGAGCTGCGGCTGGAAGTAACGATGGGCGATCTCGCAGATATGGTTCGCATCGTGAAGGACAGCATTCAAGAGCTGAACGGATTGTATCGCAAAATCATTATGATTACGGGCACTGTTCCAGATCAATTTCGCGATTACCCGCTTGAGGATTTAATCCCGACGATGGCGGATACGTTTCTAGCGCAGAGCAAGCAATTGTCGCTTGTTGCAGATGAGATGGATCGTCTAGCAGGGGGAGCTAGTGTAAATGCAACAGTGCTTCGAACGACAAGCTATCGCTTGCAGGATCTCGGTGAGCATCCAGACACGATTACATCCCGGCTGACCAGCTTCAAGGATGGCATCATGTCGCTAGGAACGTGGATGCTTAGTGTGAACACGCAGCCGCTAACGCTTGATTATCTGTTTGTAAGCTCGCCGAAGACGGCATTGCCTGAAGCGGGAGCGGGATTGTGGGCATCCGTGAAGCATGAATTATCGTCATTCTGGTATTCCTTCACCGATGATTACAATCTGGGAGGCGGCAGGAAGAAGACGGACATTACGGTATGGGTAGCTGGCGGCCGCGATCAGGCACAGTTGATCCGAACCTTAATCGACAGTTATTTCACGCCGGAGACCGGCATTCAAGTAGACCTGCAGCTAGTCGGGGAGAATGTACTGCTTCCTGCAACGCTTGCGGGCAAAGGGCCGGATGTGGCGATTGCAACTGGCAACGTGATTGACTTCGCGATGCGCAATGCGCTAGAGGATTTGAGCAAATATCCGAATTTCCAAGAGGTATATGGGCGATTCCATGACAGTGCATTTGCGAGCTTCAAGTTCAAGGACGGTGTATTTGCCATTCCTGAAACGCAGTTGTTCCCGATGCTGTTCTATCGCAAGGATGTACTTAGCGAGCTGGGTATGAAGGTGCCGGATACTTGGGAAGAAATGATGTCGCTCGTGCCGGAGCTGCAGAAGCGAAATATGCAAATCGGGCTAATGCCAAATCCGACCTTCGATACACTCCTCTATCAATTGGGCGGAAGCTATTACGAAGGTGATGGCGTTGCAACTGCGATTGGCAAGCCGGAAGGAATGGAGGCATTCCGTCACTGGACAGAGCTGTATACCCATTACAAGCTGCCGCGCGAATTCGAGTTTGTGAATCGCTTCCGAACGGGCGAGATACCGCTTGGCATTGCAGACTATACAACATTCAATACCTTAGCTGTATTTGCTCCCGAGATTCGTGGGGAATGGGGGTTCGCTCCAATTCCGGGTGTTAAGGGAACAGACGGCGTTGTACATCGGGAAAGTCTGTCGTCAGCAACGGGCTCTGTCATGTTCAAGAAGGCCAAGAATAAAGAAGCGGCTTGGAAGTTCATGAGTTGGTGGACGAATGCGGATACGCAATCATCCTTCGGAAGAGAGATGGAGTCTATACTCGGCGAATCTGGCCGATATACGGCAGCTAATGTTGAGGCGTTGAAGCGGCTGCCATGGTCTGCGAAGGAAGTGGCGACACTAAATGAGCAGTGGAAATGGATTGTTGGAAAGCCTGCGGTTCCGGGTTCCTATTCCTTCGATCGTCACTTGCAGAATGCATTCTTCGAGGTATTCAATAACGGAACGGATGTACGTGAGACGCTAGAAGAATATGTACGCATTATTAATCAGGAATTGACTATAAAGCGCAAAGAATTCAATTTGCCAATACGAGAGGGGGAGCAATAGCCGATGGGAGTGAATCGACCTGTTCCAGCATCTGCGAAGTCGGTGCAGCCTGCCTCTAAGCTTCGAATGCGCCTGAATCATAAATTGGCCGAAGTGCGGCGCAATCGAACATTATATGCAATGATCGCGCCGTATTTCCTCATTTTCTTTACTTTTACGGTCTTGCCGGTAGTGTTGTCGCTCATTATTAGCTTTACCAATTTCAACATGCTGGAACTTCCGAAATGGGTAGGCTGGCAAAACTATGCTCGGTTGTTCGTACAGGATGATGTGTTCCTCATTGCCCTGAAAAATACGCTGATGTTCGCAGTAATCACCGGCCCAATCAGTTATATTGCCTGTTTTGTACTAGCTTGGATCATCAATGAATTGTCGCCGAAGGTGCGTACATTCGCGACTCTCGTATTCTATGCTCCAGCGCTATCCGGCAATGCGTTCATCGTCTGGACACTGTTGTTCAGCGGTGATGCTTACGGGTATATCAACGCTTTTCTCATGAAGTGGCGTGTCATTCTAGAGCCGATTCTCTGGCTGAAAGATACGAAGTATATTATGCCGATCATTATTATCGTACAGCTATGGTTAAGCTTAGGTACCAGCTTCCTTGCCTTCATTGCGGGCTTGCAGGGTATGGATAAGAGCCTATATGAAGCAGGGGCTATCGATGGGGTGAAGAATCGATGGCAAGAGCTATGGTACATTACACTGCCTTCCATGAGACCCCAGCTGCTGTTCGGTGCAGTTATCCAGATTACCTCATCATTCGCTGTGGCAGAAGTGGCGACGACGCTCGCCGGATTCCCAAGCGTGCAGTATGCAGGGCATACGATCGTAACTCACTTAATGGACTTCGGATCGCTGCGCTATGAGATGGGCTATGCCTCCTCCATTGCCACGGTACTGTTCGGGATTATGCTTGGCTCGAACTTGATTGTGCAGAAGCTGCTGCGGAAGGTGGGGGATTAGGATGGGACGTACATTTCGATGGAAACTGCGCATCGGACGGAAGGTGAATCGTTCTCGTGCCGGTGATGTGTTTCTGTTCTTATTCTTGAGCTGTATCGGTGTTTTTATGGCGATGCCGCTTGTATTCGTCATCAATAATGCGTTCAAGCCAATCAATGAAATTTTACAATTTCCACCCAACTTCTTTGTTCGCAACCCTACGTTCAATAACTTCGCGGATCTATTTCATCTCATGTCGGGCACATGGGTGCCCTTTTCCAGATACATTTTCAATACGCTGTTCATCGCATTTGTCGGTACTGCTCTTCATGTCATTATTGCCTCACTGGCGGCATACCCGCTTGCGAAGAAGAAGTTCCCCGGGAAGGGGATTCTGTTCACGGTTGTCGTCTTGTCCTTGATGTTCTCTGCGACCGTTACGCAAATTACGAACTATATGACGATGTCATGGCTTGGTTTGGTTGATACGTATTGGGCCATTATTTTGCCGGCGGTTGGCTCCTCTCTTGGCTTGTACTTAATGAAGCAGTTCATGGAGCAGGTGCCGGATGCGCTGCTGGAAGCAGCTCAGCTGGACGGGTGCTCGGAGTGGAGAATCTTCTGGAGCATTGTCATGCCAATCGTGAAGCCGGCATGGCTGACCTTGATCATTTTCTCCTT
>NZ_JMDX01000340.1:0-4953 GCF_000935845.1 Paenibacillus sp. E194 | reverse complement strand
TGTAATCCTGCATGAGTTGTACGAGCCGTAATTGTATCTAGAACACCATTTCATCTGTGTAGGTAGAGATAGTCATCGCGCTAGACGCCACGCTTATTGCCCCACACCAATGTGTGCAGCTGAGGCAGCACCCGTATCTGGTTCAAGCGCGGTTCTAAGGCAACCTTATCAATCAACCATTCATATTGTCGAAGCAGCTTCTGTACCAACTCCCCGTCATCTCCGCTATGAACATCCTCATTCCCTGTCTGCATGACGAATGGAATCTCAGGATAGCGTTCATGAACTTCTATCGCATACTGCATGTCATCTTCATTGAACACAACGACCTTCAGGCACAGTCCCTTGCGTGCAGACCGATTCCATAGCTTGCCTACGATCTCATCCAAGCGTGTGAAGTTCGTACCCATCCCAGAGCTTGGCGGCTTCGGAGACAGCGTGACGTCATCAATATCCAAAAGCCAGTCTTGCCAGCGTGATCCCTGTGTCTCTACAGCCGTGCGAACCCCGCGTTCGCCGAGACGTTGAACCAACTCGTCCATACCTTCCAGCAAAGCAGGATTGCCGCCAGAGATCGTAACATGCCCATAGCGCCCCTTAGCCAGACGATCCAGCTCTTCAATAACAGCATCTGCCGTCAACTGACGGATGTCATCTTTGGCAGAACCATCCCATGTAAAGGCAGAATCACACCAAGAGCAGCGGTAATCACAGCCGGCTGTACGGACGAACATCGTCTTCTGGCCGACTAAAAGCCCTTCTCCCTGCACAGTAGGGCCAAATATTTCGAGAACAGGGATCGTCATTGCTCCATCCACTCCCGTCGTGCTTCCGCATAGCTGGTCGGAGTCTCATAAAGCCGCACAAATTCTACTCTTCCCCCTTCGCATCGCTCTGCGTAAGGTTCAGTTTGCAATGCACCTTGCATTCGTTCATACAACCACACGACCATGTTCTCTGCCGTTGTATTCATCGGTGGGAGTGTTTCATTCAAGTAACGATGATCCAGATAAGGCTCGATCCTATCCTTCCAAATCTCCTTTATATCTCCAAAGTCGAGCGTCAGCCCGATTTCATTTACAAATCCGCTTAACCCAAAAACAACCTTGTACGTATGCCCATGAAGGTTTTTACATTTGCCTTCATAAGCATGTAAATGGTGGGCAGCATCGAAGGTAAACTCTTTGCTCACAAGTACCCGGTGACGATGATAACGCAGCGATTCCTGTGAAATATCGGCTCCCAGCACTTGCAGCTTATCGACGATACGGAATGGACCAGGAGTACTCATCGGCTTGTCCCCTCCTCTTGCTTACGTTCCATCAGGTAACGTTCAAGCCCTGCCTTGCGCAGCTTGCAAGATGGGCATTCCCCGCATCCATCTCCCGGAAGTCCGTTATAGCAAGTTACCGTCTCGGTACGAACGAAGTCGAAGGCACCGAGTTCGTCAGCGAGACGCCACGTATCTGCCTTATCCAGCCACATCAGCGGGGTATGCAGTACGAATCCATAATCCATCGCCAGATTCAGCGTTACATTGAGTGATTTGACAAATACGTCGCGGCAGTCTGGATAACCACTGAAGTCCGTCTCACATACACCTGTAACCATATGACGTGCCCCAATCTGCTTTGCATAGACAGCGGTGAAGGAGAAGAACAATAAGTTCCGTCCTTCCACAAAGGTGCTCGGAAGTTCGCCTTCTTCCTGTTCAATTGCGATGTCGTCTCGCGTCAACGCATTGGGAGCCAGTTGATTGAGCAAGGACATGTCGAGGATCCGGTGCGGTACACCCAACTTGCCAGCAATCGCCTTCGCATGCTCTAGCTCTGACTTATGGCGTTGTCCATAGTCAAAGGTGATCGTTTCTACTTCCTCAAATCGCTGCAGTGCCCAAAACAAACAGGTCGTGCTGTCTTGCCCGCCACTAAAGACGACGACAGCTTTGCCTTGCTTCCGCCCTGCATGTGCTTGGATGCGGGAATCTGCATTCCAAGCCGCTTCGCTGGCTGAGGAAACGTGGTTGTTACTTACTTGTTCTTTTACTTGCTTCATGTGTTCTTCATCCTTTCCTGTCCCCTCACAACCCTATAGAAGGGTCTTCTAAGACAGAAGGCCTGTGCTTGTTCGGGTTGCTATTAGTTGGCTATTAGTTGACTTCAGCCAATGAACAGCCCCTGTAAGCACAAAAAAGACAGCACTAAGGAAAGATAGCCCTGTAGGATGCTGTCAGCCTTAGTTTTTTATAGAGGGAGATTGCGAACCTCTCCCGTGCTGTAGCACGGAATGTTATGATGTTGAATCCCACCTCAGTGGGATTACTTATTCCATTATAGCGTGTATGTCCTTAGCATGACAGCACCGTCACTGAATACCCATAATGCTCCATATCAAGGAGAGACCTATATACAACTGCTCAACACCACTGAATGTTTCCTATCAAATCAAAAGAAGCGGTTCCGTCTTTTCAGACGGATAACCGCTTCCTTGCTCGTTGGAATATGCATTTCTATCGCAATGGACTGGCTGTTACCAGTTCAATCCGTTGTCTCTTGGAATTGCTTCTTCCTTCAGCAGCGTATACATGCCCGCCGCCTCTTCCTTCTTCGTCGTCTCTTGGAGACGCTCTACCCGGATGGTGACGAGCTTTTGCCCGAATTGTACCGTAATCTCGTCGCCGACCTTCACTGTCGTGCTCGGCTTCGCTTCACGGCCATTCAGTTCAACACGCCCCTGCTCGGACACATCCTTCGCGACAGTACGACGCTTGATGAGCCGCGATACTTTCAGGAACTTGTCTAGACGCATTATTTTACAGCTTCTTTAAGCTTGTTGCCCGCTTTGAATGCAGGAACCGTAGATTCAGGAATCTCGATTGTGTTACCTGTTTGCGGGTTGCGACCTGTGCGGCCAGCGCGCTTACGTGTTTCGAATGTGCCGAAGCCGATCAATTGAACCTTGTCGCCACTAGCCAAAGCGTCTGTTACTTCACCAAAGAAGCCGTTCAGCACGGATTCAACGTCCCTCTTAGTCAAACCGCTTTTTGTGGAAATGTTGTTGATCAAATCTGTTTTGTTCATGTGTATTGTCCTCCCAATTCCTCTTTTTCATAGTTGAAATGAATAATGGTCTACAGGCGCTTGCCCGAGCCTTGGAATGTTGATGCTTGTATGTATTCTTGCTTCATCACCAAATTCCTTCCCGGGTGCGGCATTTTTTCATATTTTGACGAAAAATAGAGAGCAGTAGTCCGCTGCACCCCAAGCATTATGGCTCTAAGCGCTTCGCTTCCTGCCACCATTGCTCCATTTCTAGTAAATCAGTTTGGTCAAAAGATTTACCCTTTATACGAAGTTGTTCTTCGATGTATTGAAATCGGCGTACAAATTTACGGTTCGTATATGTTAACGACTCTTCTGGATCGGCGTCAATGAACCGAGATACATTCACGACAGCGAATAATAGATCGCCGAGTTCCTCGCGCGCATGATCCAGCTCTTCATCCTTCACGGCATCGTCTTGATCCGATCCCGCATCTCGTATCGCCTCTCGCAATTCTTGCAATTCTTCAGCCACTTTGTCAAGTACATCCTTGGCATTGTCCCAGTCAAATCCGACTTTAGCCGCCTTTTTCTGCAGCTTATAGGCCTTCATGAGCGCAGGCAAATCACGCGGCACACCGTCCAGTACGGAAGGTCTCGCGTCCGCAATTCCCTTGATCTGCTGCTCCTCTGCCTTCATCTGTTCCCATGTCCCAAGCGCGGATTCGACATCTTCTGCATGCTGATTACCAAATACATGCGGGTGGCGGAAAATAAGCTTCTCATTCAACGATTGGATGACATCGTATACACTGAATGTCCCCACTTCTTCCTCCATTTGGGAATGCAGCATAATTTGCAACAGCAAATCGCCGAGCTCCTCCTGCATCGCAGTTGGATCATCGTCATCAATCGTTTCGAGTACTTCATACGTCTCCTCGATCAGATTTTTGCGAATCGATTCATGCGTCTGCTCTTGATCCCATGGACATCCTCCAGGGCTTCGCAGGATCGAGACAATCTCATGCAGGCGACCGAATGTGCGCTTGCGCACTTCATCCCTGTCGGTGCGTGGAACCCAAATTAAGGATAAGTTGCCGTAGCCTTCAATGCGATCCAGCTCATACAACGGAATACGCTGCATATGCTCCATGCCTTCTACGCCAAGCGCATGGCCTACTACGACTTCATAGTCTTCCGGATATACTTCCATCAGTCCCAGCTTCACATCAGACGCTGTAAACGTATCATACACTTGTCCAATCACGGTGTGCAACCTTGGGTTCAAGCCATCAGCCTGCAGTCCAGCCGCATCAAGCAGTTGGAACCCTTCAATCGGATCGAATCCGAAACGTAGGAACGCCTGATCCAGGAAGCTCTCTCCCCCGATAATTCGCAGATCAATGCCCTGTTCCGAGCATTGATCCCGCAGCAAGCGAACCGTTGACTCTGCGACCATCGGATGCCCAGGAACCGCGTACACAATCGGATTGTCGGGACTGACAGCAGCAGCCGCCATCAATTGGCGAACAATTTCTTTGTACACCGATGGGAAATCGTCTTGCATTTCATATACGGAATCGAATGAGCGAAATGCGACATCATTCTGTTGCAAATATGCGATTACCGGATGGTCAGCCGTGCGTACGTACAATTGCTTTGCCTCGCGCAGCAAGTTCCATACGGCTAACGTCAATTGGCTTTCATCGCCGGAGCCGAGCCCGACGACAGTAATGGTTCCAGGCATGAATGAATCTCCCTTCGATTGTTGCATCACTGTGTATTATTCCCCACACTTCTGCCCACAGAATCACATGCGGGGCGAGAATCGCGCAGCGAATGAAGCAAGCTTCGGCCCGATTCGCGGCAGCTCGGCCAGTTCCTGCGGCCGAACTGCACCGAGTGCTATGGC
>NZ_JMDX01000339.1:0-4985 GCF_000935845.1 Paenibacillus sp. E194 | reverse complement strand
TCCTAATTCGGTAGCTGGAGCGTTAGCAGGGGTTTGCGTGAACGGGGAGCAGCCGAACTGCAAGCAATTGGCGCAGGTGCCTTGAATCAGGCGATTAAAGCCGTTGCCATTGCACGGGGATTCGTTGCGCCAAGTGGTGTGGATCTGATTTGTGTTCCCGCTTTCACGGATATTGTCATCGATGGAGAAGATCGGACTGCAATCAAACTGATAGTTGAACCCAGATAATATACGTCGACAGTGGTGCGTAAGTAACGAATTTTTTCAGCCTGTTTACAACGTAAGCAGGTTTTTTGCTTTGTTCTACCTCGGGAGCAGATGGGTTAGAGATGAGATGCAATGGGACAAGCGCAGCTTGGTAACTAGAACTAGAACATATACAGCTGCCTTCACCGGATTACGAATAAAGAAGCTAAGAAGGAGACGTAGAATTATGAGACAACGGATTATTGATTTTCATTGTGATGTTCTGTACAAGATGCTGTATGAAGGCAAGTTGGATTTTATGAGCAAGGATGCATTAGATATTACGCTGCCGCGCATGCAGGCCGGTCAGGTAGGCATGCAAGTATTTGCGGTATTTCTGGAAGAAGCATTAATTAGCGGTCAGCCGCAATTTTCTCAAATCTTGCGCTGTATTGACCTGCTGCGTGAACGGATATGCTCGCTGCCTGATGTGTCCCTCATTCGATGGCGTGAAGATGTAGAGCATTGGGAGCGTTCGCCACAGTTAACGGGTGCTCTGCTTTCTATAGAAGGCGCTGATGGGTTGGAAGGCGACATGGTGTATGTGCGGACTGCATATGAGCTTGGGGTTCGCTTTCTAGGCTTGACATGGAATCATTCGAACTGGGCTGTGGACGGAACAATGGAGCCAAGGCAGGCTGGGTTTACGAACAAAGGGCGGCAGCTTATTCGCGAATGCGACAAGCTGGGGATACTCGTTGATGTATCCCATTTGAATGAAAGAGCATTCTGGGAACTGCTAGAGCTTACTGAGCGGCCAGTATTCGCATCCCATTCCAATTCGTCACATGTGCGTAAGCACCCTAGAAATCTAAGTGATGAACAGATCAAAGCCATTATCGATCGGAATGGTAGAATCGGAATCACCTTTGTACCTGCCTTTATTGCAGATAGCCAGCAAGTGACTATTGAGCATCTGCTTCGCCATATTGAACGGATCTGCGAGCTCGGCGGTGAACAGCATATTATGTTCGGCTCGGACTTCGATGGCATTGATGACAAAGTACAAGGTCTGGAGCATGCTGGACAGTACGGAAATTTGCTGGAAACAATAGAGCGTAGATATTCGTCGGAATTTGTCAATCGAATTGCTCATAGCAATGCTTTGCAATTTCTGAAGACGAACCTTCCTGCCCGAGAAGGATAATTGTCCATTCATCTCATGAAGGTATCATATCCATCGAATCTTGCTATCGTGGACATCGGCGAAAACGCTTGCTTTTTCCAACCTCTGCACATAGAATGAGAGTGACTCAACCAATACAATATTTTACTTGTTACAATTTAGCGAACTTTGGTGGCATCCGTCGTGATGCATATGCGAGTCACCTTTCAAAAGGAGTGGGCGAGCTTGATTAGTCAATTGTCTTGGAAAATCGGGGGTCAGCAAGGGGAAGGCGTAGAAAGTACGGACCGTATTTTCTCGACGGCATTGAATCGTCTTGGATACTATTTATATGGGTACCGTCATTTTTCTTCTCGTATTAAGGGTGGTCATACGAACAACAAGATTCGAATCAGCACGAAGCCAATTCGCGCAATTTCGGACGACTTGGACATTTTGGTTGCATTCGATCAGGAATCCATTGATTTGAACGTTGGTGAACTTCGTCCAGGCGGCGTTATCGTCGCAGATGCCAAGTTCAATCCATCCGTTCCAGAAGGTGTGGATGCACGTCTCTTCGCGGTTCCTTTCACATCGATTGCTGAGGAACTCGGTGCTTCCCTCATGAAGAACATGGTTGCTTCGGGCGCATCTTGGGCATTGCTTGGATTGCCGCTGGAAGTCTTCAACAAAGCTCTTGAAGAGGAATTCAGCCGTAAGGGTCCAGCAGTTGTGGAGAAGAACGTTGAAGCTGCACGTAGAGGTGCGGAGTTCGTACTGGAGCAAGCAGGCGGTCCGCTTGACGATTTCAAGCTGGAGCCGGCTGACGGCAAACAGAAGCTGTTCATGATTGGTAACGATGCAATTGGCTTGGGTGCGGTAGCGGCAGGATGCCGTCTGATGGCAGCATATCCGATTACGCCTGCATCCGAGATTATGGAATATTTGATTAAGCGTCTGCCGAAGTTCGGCGGCACGGTTATTCAGACAGAGGATGAGATTGCGGCAGTTACGATGGCGATTGGCGCCAACTATGGAGGCGTACGTGCACTGACTGCATCCGCAGGTCCTGGTCTTTCCCTGAAGACGGAAGCAATCGGTCTTGCCGGCATGACGGAGACTCCGATTGTTATCGTGAATACACAGCGCGGCGGTCCAAGTACTGGACTTCCGACGAAGCAGGAACAAAGCGATATGAACGCGATGATCTACGGAACACATGGTGAGATTCCGAAGATTGTAATCGCGCCAAGTTCAATAGAAGAGTGCTTCTTCGATACAGTAGAGGCATTCAACCTGGCTGAGCAGTACCAATGTCCGGTTATCGTCTTGACGGATTTGCAGTTGTCTCTCGGTAAGCAAACTTGTGAGATGCTTGATTATGAGCAAATTACAATCGATCGCGGTAAGCTGATGAGCGACGTTCCTCCATTAGAGGCAAATCAACAGTTTAAGCGCTATGAACTTACAGAAGACGGAATTTCTCCACGTGTTGTTCCGGGGGAGAAAGGCGGACTTCATCACGTAACTGGCGTTGAGCACGACGAGATCGGCAGACCGTCTGAGAGTGCAGTGAACCGCAAGAAGATGATGGACAAACGGTTGAACAAACTGAATGGGCTGCAGGTGACGAATGCGATTCATGCAGATGTGCCGCATGAAGAACCAGATTTACTTATCGTAGGCATGGGCTCTACTGGCGGTACGATAGATGAAGCACGCAGACACTTGGAAGCGGATGGGGTAAAGACCAACCATATTACGGTGCGTCAAATCTATCCATTCCCAACAGAGCTGTTCACACCGCATGCGCAGAAGGCGAAGCAAATCGTCGTTGTTGAGAACAATGCTACCGGCCAGCTGGCTGATCAAGTAAAATTGAACGTTGGATTCGGAGAGAAGCTTCGCCGAATTAATAAATATGATGGAACTCCGTTCCTGCCTTTGGAATTGTACAAACAAAGCAAGGAGTTGGTCTAGTATGGCAACGTTCAAAGAGTTTCGCAACAATGTGAAGCCGAACTGGTGCCCTGGCTGCGGCGACTTCTCAATTCAGGCAGCCATTCAACGCGCGGCAGCCAACGTCGGTCTGGAACCTGAGAATTTGGCTGTTGTATCCGGGATTGGATGTTCTGGTCGGATTTCCGGTTATATCAATGCATATGGCTTCCACAGCATTCACGGCCGTGCGCTGCCAATTGCACAAGGGTTGAAGCTAGCTAACCGTGACCTGACTGTTATTGCATCTGGTGGGGATGGAGACGGCTTCGCAATCGGGATGGGACATACCGTACATGCGATTCGCCGGAACATCAACGTTACGTATATCGTCATGGATAACCAAATCTATGGATTGACGAAAGGTCAGACTTCGCCACGTAGTGCGGTTGGGTTCAAGACGAAGAGTACACCAGATGGCGCAATCGAGAACACATTAAGCCCGCTTGAGATTGCACTATCTGCGGGAGCTACCTTCGTAGCACAATCGTTCTCTAGTGATCTGAAGCAGTTGACTTCTCTGATTGAGGAAGGCATTAAGCACGAAGGCTTCTCTTTAATCAACGTATTCAGTCCTTGCGTAACATTCAACAAGATCAATACGTATGACTGGTTCAAGGAAAACATCATCAATCTGGAATCCGTAGAAGGCTATGATCCGTCCAACCGGATCGCAGCAATGACGAAGTTAATGGAAACAGATGGAATGATAACAGGTCTTATCTATCAAGATAAATCGAAGAAGAGCTACGAGAATCTTGTATCTGGATTCCGCGATGAACCGTTAGCGAAGCAAAATATTCGCCTTTCTTCTGAAGAATTTGACAAATTGGTGGCAGAATTCAAATAATTGTTGAAAAGGCATGCGTCTTTAGGCGCATGCCTTGTTGCATTTCGTAGTATAATATGATTTGGTACTAGCTAGAGAGAACACATACGTGAGGTGGAAGAGAAATGAAAAACGTACCTGTCGGCGTATCCGCTCGCCATATTCATTTGACTCAAGAACATATCGAGATTTTGTTCGGTAAAGGTTATCAATTGACGGAGTTCAAGCCATTGTCCCAACCAGGACAATTTGCTGCGAACGAAACAGTTGAAGTTGTTGGCTCCAAAGGATCCTTCAATAAAGTTCGTATTTTGGGACCAGCACGTCCTGCATCCCAATTGGAAATTTCCCGCACTGACTCCTTCGCAATTGGTGTAAAAGCACCTGTTCGCGAATCTGGAGATATCGAAGGTACACCAGGCGTTCTTGTAAAAGGACCTGCTGGTGAAGTTGAAATGCAAGACGGCGTTATCGTAGCTGCTCGTCACATTCACTTCCATACTTCTGATGCAGAAAAATGGGGGATTCAAGACAAGCAAAAGCTTCGCGTACGTGTAGGTGGAGAGCGCGGTGTTGTATTTGAACACGTGGTTGCACGCGTATCTGAGAAGTTTGCATTGGACATGCATATCGACACAGACGAGGCGAATGCTTCTGGCGTGAAAAACGGCGATACTGCTGAGATCATTGATTAATTATTGAATCATACTTTCGAAATGAAAGGTGCAGTCCTTATAGGGCTGCGCCTTTTTTGCATGGAGTCTCTTCTTCGTTCGTACAGGAGCCCATACTGGAGAGTTAGCAGTT
>NZ_JMDX01000338.1:0-5030 GCF_000935845.1 Paenibacillus sp. E194 | reverse complement strand
AAAATAGATTGCCGGATCCCAGAGATTCCATGGGTATTCCATGGGCGGCTGAGATCTAAACTCCATAACTTCCTTCGTAGTCGGATGGGGGAACGATAGCTGCACAGACCATAGAGCAATCTGCTGACCAGGCTTATTGCGATCAGCGCCGTACTTCTGATCACCATATAACGGACAACCTATCGTTTTCATTTGTACGCGAATTTGGTGCGGTCGTCCGGTATGAAGCTCTATACGCACAAGCGTCATGTCGTCGCTCATGCCAGCTACCTCATAAGACAGGCGTGCCTCCTTGGCTCCAGGAGTTCCAGGAGCAACAGCGCGGACTGTGTTCGTGCGAACATCCTTCAGCAAATGGTGAGTTAGTGTCTCGTTGGTCTTAGCTGGACGGCCGTGAACGACAGCCATGTAAGTCTTGCCCAGCTTGTGTGTGCGAACGACATCAGATAAGCGTGAGGCAGCCTTGCTCGTCTTCGCGAATACCATGGCTCCACCGACAGGACGATCCAATCGGTGGACTAGACCTACATAGACATTGCCAGGCTTCGCATAACGCTCCTTCAAGTCTTGCTTCAGTAAGGTTACCATATCTGCATCCTGCGTATCGTCCGCTTGTGACAAGATATTAACTGGCTTCTCGACAACGATTACGTGATTATCCTCGTATAAGATGCCAATATGCGGAGTTGCAGGTTGGCCTAACATCTATCGTTATGCCTCCCATCTTCCCAATATACCGCAAGGGAGTACCATACCGGACTTCGTAATCGGGATGCCTATTTCACCTGAGGACAGCTTGCCGCCGTAGCGCTTTTTCATTGTCATACTCAGCATATTGCTTAGTACGGTAGGCGAGATCCCAGTCGTATATGAATTGATTTGCAGGAATAGTGGGTTGTCCGACATAATTGTCGTACAGAACTCAAGAAACGGATACAAGCTTTGCTCCAGTTTCCACGTTTCTCCGCCAGGTCCTCTACCATAGGAAGGGGGATCCATAATGATGGCGTCATATTTGTTGCCTCTACGCTGCTCTCTTTGTACGAACTTGAATACATCGTCCGTGATGAAACGGATAGGGTGAGATTCCAAACCGGACAACCCGGCATTTTCCTTTGCCCACTGCACCATGCCCTTAGCAGCGTCAACATGGCAGACTTCGGCGCCGGCAGATGCGCAGGCCACTGTTGCACCACCTGTATAAGCGAACAGGTTAAGAACCTTGATTGGACGATTTGCACTCTTAATTTTGTTCATCATCCAGTCCCAGTTGACTGCTTGTTCAGGGAATAGACCTGTGTGTTTAAAGTTCGTTGGCTTAATATAGAACTTGAGATGCTTGTATTCAATCGTCCAACGCTCCGGAATAGGCTTCTTCATATCCCATTGACCGCCGCCAGAGGAACTGCGATGATAATGGCCGTGTACATTGCGCCAAATATCTGTCTCCCTTTCAAGAGGCCATATGATTTGTGGATCGGGACGACGAAGCACTACATCTCCCCAGCGTTCAAGCTTCTCTCCGCCGCCTGTATCAATTAATTCATAGTCTTTCCAGTCAGTAGACATGTACATGTAATGTGACTTCCTTTCTTCTGTTCAAACTTCCTTAACACTAAGCGTTATTGTACTATAAACAAGCCCAAGCTTCCAGAAAGTTTACGAAAGCAATACCCGCATGAGATGAATTCATGCGGGTATTGCTGTAGAACAGGTTATTCGGTTTGAAATTTGTACCCTACACCTCGTACGGTTACGATGTAGCGTGGGCGTGTAGGATCCGGTTCGATCTTCTTGCGTAGATTGCTAATATGTACCATGAGTGTTCGTGTATCACCGAAGCTCTCGGTATTCCAGATATGTTGATACAATTGTTCCAACTTGAATACTTTGTTCGGCGATTGCGCCAAATACGCGAGTAAGTCGAATTCTTTGGCAGATAGTGCAACAGCTCTGCCTTGTACGGTCACGGTGTGGCTCTGCAAATCCATCTCCAATTCTTCGTAGGACAGTCTGTGTTGAGCCGAGCGTTGCAGTGCTTGAGCAGACAGAGAGTTGCGGCGCAAATGGGCCTTGACCCTAGCAACGAGTTGACTAGGGCTGAATGGCTTCGTAATGTAATCATCTCCACCGACTGTAAGACCTAAAATAATGTCTACATCGTCACTCTTGCAGCTTATAAAGAGGATTGGAACATGCGATGTCTTGCGCACTTCCTTGCATACCTCAATACCATCTAGCGACTTGAGGAGGATGTCCAAAATAATTAAGTCTGGTTCAATTTCCTTCATCATCTGTAAGGCGGTATATCCGTTGTCTGCAACGTATACACGGTAGCCTTCCCTGCGCAAATATAAGGATATGAGTTCGGTAATCTCTATTTCATCATCTACGATTAATATTTTGCTCTCGTTCACTGCAGGTTATCACCTCCGCCACTTCTTTCATTATAGCGAAAATCGTCAGGATATGGCAATCTATTCCTAATTGCGACATGAAACCTTAATTCCTTGGATTCTTCTATCGTCAAATAAGAAAGTATGTTATAAAATGGAAGGGTTGAGGAGGGCGTCATCGATGCGTCGAATAACTTTTCATATTATGATGGCCATGATTATTATAACTATAATTATTCTACATGTTGCAGGGGCGATTATTGATTCGAAGCGTGCTCCGAGCGCGGAAAATGGAATACTTGATTTGCGGAACTGGAATTTCGAAAAAGATGGAATTGTGCCTTTGAACGGAACGTGGAAGATGAAATGGGGGAGCTTGCTTCCTACGGAGAAAATAACGGATTCCCCTTCAATGATGGCAGATGTGAAGGTGCCAGCTTCTTGGAATCAGTTAACGAATCCGGGGGTCTCCAAAACGGGTACGGGAGTCGCGACGTATTATCTTACGATAAAGAAGAATGCGAAGGATAACCTGTTGGGTGTATGGCTCCCCAGCATATATAGTTCATATCGCATGTGGGTGAATGGTAAGCCGATTATTCATGAAGGACAAGTCTCCGAATTTGCGGACTATGCTGTTCCTTCTATGAAGCAACGCATGGTTATGGTGAGTACTCCTGGAAACACCGCAGAAATAGTGATCGAGGTTACAAATTTCTCGCATCATCGTGGAGGCATATGGCAGTCTCTATACCTGGGTTCATCGGAGAAAATCATAAGCAAAAGCAGATTGGAATTGGTTCGGGACAGCATGCTGTTCGGCTGCTTATTAATGGTGGGGCTCTATCATATTGGTCTGTTCATAGAGAGGCGCAAGGATTGGTATACGTTTCTGTTTGCGATTCTTTGTATTGCAATGGCATTACGAATACTAACGTCAGGAGATGCCATTCTGCTTACTTGGTTTCCTAGTTTATCGTGGTATTTCGTTATTCGCCTGGAATATGTGCTAATGATCGTGGCTACAATAGCCGGATGCGGATATGTGAGATATTTGTTTTATGAGGACGCCTGCCATAAGACGTATACGGCAATGAATATCGCAGGAGCATTGCTAATTGGCTCCATTGTATTCCTACCTGTGCGTACGTTCACCTCTTACCTTCCTCTATACCAGTTATATGTGATAGCGGCGGCATGCTATGTAGTCATATTGAATATTAAGGCTGTCCACAATCAACGGATGGGGGCGCATATTGCATTATTCGGATTCACCGTTTTCAATATATTGGTTCTGAATGATATTTTATATTATCATTCGCTTGCTCCCATTCGAGACTTGGCTCCAAGTGGACTTGTATTTTGCGTTTTCATGCAGTCACTTATGATCTCAATGAGATATTCCAAGGCGATGTACGACGTAGAATCTGTAACGATCGAGTTACGAGAGCTGAATGCTAACTTAGAAGCACGGATACAAGAACGCACAGCTGCCTTAACTCAAATGAACGCAAATTTAGAAATGAAAAATTATGAGTTAGAGCGAATGGAGACCTCCCGCAGGCATCTATTTACGAATATTTCACATGATTTGCGAACACCAATGACCTTAATTCGTGGTTACTTGGAGGCGCTGCAGGATGAGGTAATTCAGGATAGAGAGCAGCAGAAGAAATATATTCGCCTCATGCTTAATAAAATTAATGGCTTGAATCATCTGATTGACGATTTGTTTGAGTTGTCCAAATTAGAAGCAAGAAGGGTGCCTGTATCGATAGAATCTGTACTTCTTGAACATTTTATTTCGCATCTGGAAGAGCATTACGAGTTGGAACTGCGAAGCAGAGGGTTAATGTTCGCATGTTACAACTTGACGTACCGCAATGCTCCGCCTGTAAGTCTTATGCTGGAAGTGGACATTGATCGTATGATGCAGGTATTTGACAACATTATTTATAATGCGGTCAAATTTACGCCAATTGGCGGCTCAATTACCATTGAAGTGGACTATCTGAAACAGGAGCAAGCGGTGCATATTCAAATCACGGATACCGGAATTGGTGTGGGAGAAGAAGACTTGCCTTATCTATTCGACCGTTTCTACAAAAATGATAAGTCGCGAAATTCAATGACAGGCGGCAGTGGTATAGGGCTGGCAATTGCCAAAGAAATTGTAGAATTACACTTAGGAAGAATCGGCGTTGAGAGTATGCAAGGACATGGAACGACATTCTACATTATATTGCCTGCTCAAGTAAAATAGGGATGGTCGTAAACTCTATCGCTTGGAGTAGAGTGATTGCCTCATGAGCTGGAGTGTCTGCTGTCTTGAGTCGGCATCAAGCCCGTGCCATAGCTGCAGGAGCTGATTCGTCTCGCGTGATTCCAGATAGGAGTTATCATTGATTAGGTAATCCACGGATACATCAAATAAGACAGCTAGTTTGAGAAGGGTTGTATAGACGGGCTGCCGATTGTTAATTTCGTAATGGCTATATGCCGAACGAGTTAATCCAATATGTCGAGCTACTTGCTCTTGCGACATATTACGGGCCGTTCGTAAATTGCGTAAGCGCTCTCCAAAGGTCATAGCAGGACTCCTTTGTCATAAAATATGCTAGGGTAGGATCGCAG
>NZ_JMDX01000337.1:0-5037 GCF_000935845.1 Paenibacillus sp. E194 | reverse complement strand
TTACATCAAGGGTGTGCTTGTCACACAACCGATGCAAATGACTTCTTAACCTTTTCTTTATTTTCGGATACAATAAACGAGAAGAGATAGATTTTACCAATACAATTCAGGCCGAATAGATGGGAGAGGTTCTCATTGACGCAACAACCACAATCTTCGAAGGTGAATTCGGAACACGCAGAACACTCGGATCATGAGGAGCACGCCCATCGATCGGGATGCGGTATACCGAAGTTCAATACGCGGGATTTGCTAGTACGAGAAGATATTATGACGAAGGCGAAGCAGTTGTCTGAACTCATCATAACAACGGATGAGGTTCGGCAATATCAGCAAGCTGAGAAGCAAATTCAAACGCATACTAGGGTACAAGAGCTGATCTCCACGATTAAGAAGAAGCAGAAGGAACTGGTTGCCTTCCAATCGTTCCAAAATACGAAGATGGTAGATAAGATCGAGAATGAGATTAGTGAACTTCAGGATGAACTGGACAATATTCCACTCGTTGTGGAATTCCAGCAAAGCCAGAGCGATGTGAATTACATGCTGCAACTGGTTATGTCCGTTATTCGTGATACGGTATCTAATAAGATTGAAGTAGAAGCAGCAACCCCTGAAGCGCCAGAATCATGCGACTAAGCACAGATGAATAGAAGAAGGCTTCCTACAGATGATGTGGGAAGCCTTCTTTTTCTTATGAACGGAGAGGGGATCATCGATCATCTTTCATAGTAGGCAGCATTGCTCCAAGGTACACAGATGACGTATGCGGCATAGGAGTAGTATAGTCGTCAGCGAGATTGACCCGTTGGCAGCCTGCGAAACAATCAGGAGAGCAGCTTGCGGAATTGTTCGGTAAGTAGCGGCACCACCTCGAATAAATCACCGACGATCCCGTAATCCGCTACTTTGAAGATAGGGGCTTCCGGATCGATATTAATGGCAACAATGATTCGAGCTTGACTCATTCCTGCGATATGCTGGATGGCTCCACTTATCCCACAGGCAAAATAAATCTCAGGTGTAACAACCTTACCCGTCTGTCCGATCTGCAACGAGTAGTCGCAATAGCCCGCATCACAAGCTCCTCGCGAAGCGCCGACTGCTCCATTCAGCACTCGGGCCAGCTGTTCCAGCGGCTTGAACCCATCGGCGCTTCTCACACCTCGACCGCCAGAAATAATAATTTTGGCCTCTGACAAATCAACGGAGCCGCTCATCTTCGTGACGACTTCGTGGACAACCGTCCGTAGGGATGGGGCGGGGGCAAGCAAGGAATCAACTTGCGGCTTCTGAATGCTCTCGTGAGTCGGAAGCAAACCCGTTTGTTGAGTAACAGGAGTGAAGTTGTTAGGTCTAATCGTGATGATCCAAGGTCTTTCTTGGTTGGCGAAGCGTCTAGTTTCAAATGCTTTGCCTGCGTAGACTGGCCTTAGGAAGGTCGTGTCGGAGTCATCTGCACGAATTGATACGACATCGGATATCTGACCTGTATGGAGCTGAGCTGCTAGCATTGGCGCAAGATCACGTCCCATCGCCGTATGCCCAAGCAGCACGACGTCAGGCGATTGCTGCTCTATAAAGGCATGCAGTGCCGCGAAATACGTCTCCGCCTCGTAATATTTATACCTCTCATCATCTGCGCAGCTAACTTGCGCAATTCCTGGAATCATCAAGGACTGGATTGTGTCCCCTGCAAGTTGAAACCCAATGACAAGCACAATAATTCGATCATCAGGCTTCGCCATTTGCGCGGCAGCACCAAGCGCTTCGAATGTAACCTGGCGCAATCGATCTCCGCGTATTTCAGCAATAACAGCATATGTGCGGCTCATAGCAGCACTCCTTTCCAGTCGATAGCACGCTTGCGGCTTCATGTTAAGGCTCAATCGTTACAAGTAAGTGCGTGTTCAATTTGCAACCTAGTTAGAGAGAGTTAGAAGAGAGAGGAAGCATTGCGTAGCGATTGAACCAATTGCTCTACTTGCTCCGATACAGTGCCCTTCAATATCTGCCCCGCCTGTCTCGGGGGAGGAAGCTCGAGGGCTACTCGCTCTGTGGCAGGAGCATAAGATTCATTCTGAAGCTGTGCGGAAGCCGACCGCTTTTCGATCGGCTTCCGCTTCGCCTTCATAATGCCTGGTAGAGTCGGATATCTGGGCTCGTTCAATCCTTGCTGTGCCGTAAATAATGCAGGCAAGGTCACTTTGAGATTCTCGCTATCACCTTCTGCGTCACGACTGACCGTTACCTGCGAATCATCGATGCGCTCGATCGAAGTGATCGCAGCGACATGTGGCAGGTCGAGCAGGCTGGCGACACGGACAGCAACCTGGGCACTGCCTTGATCGACAGAGAAATGACCAGAGAAGATTAGATCCGGCTGTTTCTCCTGCAATGTCTTTGCGAGCAAATGAGAGATTGTGAATTCATCCATCCCCCCTGTGTCACTTGGCGACAATACAAGATGTATGGCTTCGTCTGCTCCCATTGCGAGCGCTATGCGAAGCGCTTCCTCGGAACGATCAGGGCCGGCAGTCACAACGGTGACTACACCGCCATGATTTTCTTTCCATCGCACGGCTTCTTCGATGGCATATTCATCATAGGGATTTATTATCCATTTTACTCCGTCTTCAGAGAGCAGACCATCTGTAATTATGACTTTTTCTTCTGTGTCGAACGTTTGCTTCATAAGCACAACTAAATTCAAGGTCATCACCCCAAGTTCCGGCTTCATTACGATCATTGTATGGGGAAATGTTCGGACTTATCTCTACTACTTACTTTTATTCGAATTTCATTAACCAGTGGTCATAAAAGGCAAGAACGTATTTTTTCATGTCCCAACTCATATCCATCAAACATAGTTCTTATCGAACAGCTATGTTGAGCAAAACGAGATCAGGCATGTATCACCCAAAAGGGAGGGGAGGTATGGTGCTGATTTATGTAAAATGGCTTGTCTTTCTCTTCGTTGTTGCGATTGGCATCGGCTTGGCTGCTGCTGCAATTCGACATCGAGTCAGCTACATAGGCTTGGGGCAGGCAGGCACGAAGCCAACCGATCAGGCGAGGCGAACCATGCGTGCCATCGGACAGACGTTCGGTCAAGGCAAGCTGTGGAAGGATCCGCGAAGTGGGTTTATGCACGCAGTAATGTTCTACGGATTCCTCCATTTGCAGGTCGGAGCACTAGATTTGATTTGGAAGGGGTTGACCGGCCACTCACTGCCGTTGCCAGCCCATCATGTCTTCATCGTGGCACAGGAATGGACAGTGCTCATGGTGCTCACAGCAGTATTGTTTGCAGTCTATCGACGCTACGTGGAGAGGCTGCCGCGCTTGAAGCGGGGGTGGAAGCCCTCAATTGTACTATTCTTCATCGGCGGATTGATGGTGACTGTCCTTGGCACCATGACATTCGATTATGCGCTAGAGGCCTTGAATGGAGTTGGAGGGCCTAATGGCTCGATTACGGCAGGAATTGCATCGGCTATCGTAATGCCTTTGTCAGTTGGCGCACATGCAGAACTGTGGCTCACAGTCGGATATGAATTATTTTGGTGGTTACATTTGCTGATTCTGTTTTCATTTCTCATATATGTGCCGCAATCGAAGCATTTCCACCTGATAACTGCACCGATCAATCTCTGGCTGAAGCGTCCAGAGGAAGAGACAGGGAAGTTGAAAATGATCAATTTGGAAGACGAGGAGGCAGAATCATTCGGGGTTGGAGCAATCGAGCAATTCGAGCGGAAGCAGTTGCTTGATCTGTATGCCTGCGTGGAGTGCGGACGCTGTACGAATGTGTGTCCTGCATCGCATACGGGCAAGCTTCTCTCTCCTATGCATCTCATCTCGAAGCTGCGTGATCACTTAACCGAGAAAGGGGCAGCCGTAACTTCGACCAACCCGTGGGTACCAAGCTTGGCAGCACCCGGGTCGCTGCCGTTCCATCGCATGGCGGAGGAAGGTGAGCAGCAGGCCGGAGGTGCAATTGACGAGTCAGCTGCGCTGCAGCGATTTCAGCAAGGAATGCAGGGGACGATGGCTAAGCAGCAGGTGAGATGGCTGAGAAACATACCTGATGAGCGGCATCCGTCTGCTCAGTCAATCGAGTTGATCGGTAATGTTATTACCGAGGAAGAACTATGGGCATGTACAACATGCCGCAACTGCGAGGATCAGTGTCCAGTCGGAAATGAGCATGTCGATAAAATTGTAGACATGAGGCGCTATCTGGTGCTGACACAAGGGCAAATGCCTGTGGACGGACAACGAGCGCTGCAAAATATTGAGCGTCAGGGCAACCCATGGGGGATCAGCCGCAATGACAGATTCAAATGGGCCGCAGAGTGGACGAAGGAAACAGGTATAACTGTGCCGACAGTTAAGGAGCGTCCAGATTTCGAGGTGCTGCTATTCGTGGGAGCTATGGGTTCCTATGATATGCGTACACAGCACGTAACGAAGGCACTAATTCGTCTTTTCCATGCAGCTGATGTGGCATTTGCTGTTCTTGGCAATGAAGAGCGGAGCTCAGGAGATACCGCGCGGCGTATGGGCAATGAATTTTTGTTTCAGCAGATGTGCGCGGAGAATATTGCAACATTCCACAAATATGGTGTCCAAAGGATCGTAACCGCTTGTCCGCATACGTATCACACCTTGAAGAAAGAGTATCCGGATTTTGGGTTGGATTCAGAAGTGCAGGTTTATCATCACACAGAATGGCTGTATCAGTTGTGGCAGGCGGGGCGTTTCCGCTTCGTTCATCCGGTTCATGAGAGCGTCGCTTGGCATGACTCCTGCTATTTGGCACGTTACAACGGGATTATTGACATGCCTAGAGAACTGCTGCGTGCAGTGCCAGAACTAACGGTGCTTGAATTGGAACGAAGTGGGGATAATGCGATGTGCTGCGGGGCAGGCGGTGGTCAGATGTGGATGGAGGAAACGTCTGGGACGCGCGTCAATGTGGCGCGGGTAGAGCAGGCACTTCAGGTTCAGCCTTCTGTGATTGGGTCTGCATGT
>NZ_JMDX01000336.1:0-5045 GCF_000935845.1 Paenibacillus sp. E194 | reverse complement strand
TTTATTCTCATATTGGCAGGGTATTCGGATGAGATGGATTGGTTAATGCAGACGAACTCTGGGCTGCCTTCGCGATTCCCAATACAAGTGGAATTCCCTGATTATTCGGTAGATGAACTTCTGCATATCGCAGAATCTATGGCAAAGGATCATGATTATGTACTAATGCCAACTACACAGGCGCAGTTAAAACAAGTGATTTTGGATGAGAAAATTCTTGCCCCTAATCTGTTCAGTAATGCGCGCTTTGTTCGAAATGTGATGGAAAAGGCGATGCGTAACCAAGCGGTTCGCCTCCTTCAGCTATATCCGCAGCAATCTCCGGGCAAGCTGGAATTAATGACATTGAAACCAGAGGATTTAAAATGGGAGCGAAAATGAGGTATACTGTACAACGTATATGGTCAATGATCATAGATCAATGGCAAGATGGATGATGAACCGATAAGGAGAATGTACGCGAATGCGAAAAGAGCCTCACCAAACGAATCAAAATATACCCGATCGAGCGGTGCTCGTGACTTTAATAACAGATGATGTCAAGCGGAGCGGGGTTGATCCCCAATATTCGCTTGACGAGCTGGTGCAGCTGGCGGAAACGGCTGGCGTTGAGGTGTTGACCACCATGACACAGCAGCGTGAATTCCGTGATCCTAGATGGTTCATAGGGAAAGGCAAGGTACAAGAACTCAAGGCCGTCATTGATGAGATGGGTGCAACGACCGCTATTTTTGATCAAGAGCTGTCAGGCGCTCAAGTCCGCAACTTGGAACAAGCGTTGGATGTGAAGATTGTTGACCGTACGCAGTTGATTCTTGATATTTTCGCACAACGAGCAAAAACAAGAGAAGGTATCATTCAGGTGGAGCTGGCACAATTGTCATATCTGCTCCCTCGTCTATCCGGACACGGGAAGAACCTGTCGCGTCAAGGCGGTGGTATCGGCACAAGAGGGCCCGGGGAATCCCAATTGGAAACGGATCGCCGCCATATTCGAGGACGTATAACTGACTTGAAGCGTCATCTACATGAAGTCGTTCGCAACCGCAATCTGCATCGAGAGCGCCGCAAGAAGACAGGAGCGTACCAGGTTGCGCTTGTCGGCTATACGAATGCGGGGAAGTCTACGCTGTTGCGTCAACTGACACAGGCGGATGTGTATGTGGAGAACCAATTGTTTGCGACGCTTGATCCGACTTCTCGCCAGTGGGAGCTTTCTAGCGGGAAGGAAGTGGTATTAACAGATACGGTTGGCTTTATTCAAAATTTGCCTCATGATCTCGTAGCGGCTTTTCGTGCGACATTAGAGGAAGTGAATGAGGCTGATCTCATTTTGCATGTGATGGACGCTTCTTCGCAGATGAGAGAGGATCATTTGCGGGTCGTAGAGGATATTTTGCAGCAATTAGGAGCGGGAGCCAAGCCGCAAATTGTTCTCTATAATAAGAAGGATCTGTGTACCCCAGAACAACGGCAGATGCTGCCTCGTGATAAAGATCACTTTATTATAAGCGCTTATGATGAAGGGGATTTGGAGCGTATTCGGCAGGCAGTGCAAGATCAATTGTCCGGCCAAACGCTTACCTACCGAATATCCGCGGATCGTGGGGATTTGATTGCCTTGATCTATCGACTGGGAGAGGTTCTGGAGCAGGAGATCGACGAGAATGATCTGCTGCTTAAGGTTCGGTTGGATCGGCTAGCCGCTGAGCAGCATGGATATAAGTTAAAAGATTACATCAATAAATAAGCTTTCCTTCATGGGAATGGATCAAGGGGAATGGATAAGATGCAATATACAGCAAGACTGGAGCAATTGGAGCAGCAAATCGAAGAGAAGATTGCTGGGCAGGTACGGGGAATCGAGCGAATCGCAGAGCGGAATCAATGGAAAGTTATAGAGGCGTTTCAGAAGCATCATGTGAGTGATTTTCACTTTGCGGGATCGACAGGGTATGGCTACAATGACCGTGGACGCGAGGTGCTTGATGAGGTATATGCTGAAGTGTTCGGTGCGGAAGCGGGATTGGTGAGACCTCATTTTGTATCAGGTACACATACGATTGGGACGGCTCTGTTCGCTGTACTTCGCCCTGGCGATGAATTGTTATACATTACGGGTACACCGTACGACACGCTGCATAAGGTGATTGGCAAAGAGAATGATGGGACAGGCTCTCTGCGTGATTGGGGAGTATCCTATAATGAGGTGCCGCTGACTGAGGCAGGAGATGTAGATTGGGAGCAAGTGCGTGAAAGCATAACCGAGCGTACGAAAGTCATAGGCATTCAACGTTCACGCGGTTATGGATGGAGAGCATCCTTCACGGTTGAACAGATCGGTGAGATGGTACGGCAAGTAAAAGCGATTAAGCCGGATGTTGTTGTATTCGTGGATAATTGCTACGGGGAATTTACAGAACTGCAGGAACCGACGGAGCTAGGTGTTGATGTAATGGCCGGCTCGCTTATTAAGAACCCAGGAGGCGGTATTGCTGAAACAGGCGGTTATATTGTCGGTAAGCGCGTGTATGTGGAAGCAGCAGCCTCTCGCTTAACTGCACCGGGAATTGGTGGAGAAGTCGGAGCTATGTTAGGGATGACACGTTCGATGTATCAAGGTCTCTTCTTAGCGCCAAGCATCGTTGGACAAGCAGTGCGAGGCAGTGTGTTTGCAGCAGCCTTGTTCGAGGAGCTTGGGTTTGAGACCTCACCGCATTGGAAGGCGCCTCGTACTGATTTGATTCAAGCTTTGCGATTCCATACAGCCGATCATTTAATCGCGTTTGTTCAGGGGATTCAGAAAGCCTCGGCCGTTGATGCGCACGTCGTGCCTGAACCATGGGACATGCCTGGTTATGAGCATCCAGTCATTATGGCGGCAGGTACCTTCATTCAAGGGGGAGCTTGGAGTTGTCTGCCGATGCGCCGATTCGTGAGCCATATACAGCTTACATGCAGGGTGGGCTTACGTATGCGCATGCGAAGCTTGGAGCGCTGACAGCACTGCAAACCATGGTTGATCGCGGCTTGCTAGAGCTATAAAATTATTTTTGTTAGATTTCCTGACATCCATTGACACGTTTGCTTCCAGGGGATAAAATGAGAACAAGAAAGGCATAACACATACTCTGATCGGAGTAAATTCACTGATGAGCGACCGCGCGTAACAGGCGTTTGCTAGACTAGGATGTCAGTTAGCGCACACAGCACGTAAACTTTCTTTTATGACAAACTAGGAAGGTTGATAAGCAGTGGGAGATGAGATTCGCAGAAATATGGCGTTGTTTCCAATCGGCATCGTGATGAAGCTGACAGATTTGACAGCTCGTCAAATTCGTTACTACGAACAGCATGAATTAATTATGCCTGCTCGTACTTCTGGAAACCAGCGTCTCTTTTCCTTCAACGACGTAGAGCGATTGCTTGAAATCAAGTCACTTATTGAAAAGGGAGTCAACATAGCAGGCATTAAGCAGGTACTGAATCCGGTAACGAAGGAATCGGAAGAGGCAACTGTGCTTAGTGAAGCTTCGGAGAGCAAACGCAAGGAATTGTCCGATCTCCAATTGCACCGCATGTTGAAGCAGCAGCTTATAGCCGGTAATAGACCGGGACAAGTATCGCTGATCCAAGGCGAACTGTCTCGTTTCTTTACAAAATAGATATGAATCTAATCACGCTTATGGAGAAGGAGATGTTACCCTGTGGGTTATACCAGAGAAGACATTGAACGCATTGCGAAGGAACAAAATGTACGATTTATCCGTCTGCAATTTACGGATTTGCTCGGTACGATTAAGAATGTCGAAATTCCGGTAAGCCAATTGCCTAAGGCACTGGATAACAAAATGATGTTTGATGGTTCTTCGATTGAAGGTTATGTGCGTATTGAAGAATCCGATATGTATCTTGTCCCAGATTTGGATACTTGGGTTGTCTTCCCATGGGTAACGGAAGATCGTGTCGCTAGATTGATCTGCGACGTATACACAACGGATGGAACGCCGTTTGCAGGATGCCCGCGCGGAATTTTGAAGAAAGCCTTGAAGGAAGCAGAAGCACTTGGCTTCACGTCCATGAACGTAGGTCCAGAACCGGAATTCTTCTTGTTCAAGACGGACGACAAGGGCAATCCGACGATGGAACTGAACGACCAAGGCGGTTACTTTGACTTGGCGCCAACGGATCTTGGTGAGAACTGCCGCCGTGAAATCGTATTGAAGTTGGAAGAGATGGGCTTCGAGATTGAAGCTTCTCACCACGAGGTGGCCCCTGGCCAGCATGAGATCGATTTCAAATATGCAGATGCAATTAAGGCAGCAGACCAAATTCAAACCTTCAAGCTCGTCGTGAAGACGATTGCTCGTCAGCATGGCTTGCACGCTACATTCATGGCGAAGCCGCTGTTCGGTGTGAACGGTTCGGGTATGCACTGTAACATCTCCTTGTTCAACGGTAAGGAGAATGCGTTCTACGATGAAAGCGATAAGCTTGGCTTGAGTCCGGCAGCACGTCAATTTATGGCGGGGGTATTGAAGCATGCTCGCGGATTTGCGGCAATCACGAATCCAACGGTCAACTCCTATAAGCGCTTAGTTCCTGGCTATGAAGCTCCATGTTATGTGGCATGGTCTGCAAGCAACCGCAGTCCAATGGTTCGTATCCCAGCATCCCGTGGTTTGAGCACGCGTGTTGAAGTCCGCAACCCGGATCCAGCGGCGAACCCGTACTTGGCTCTAGCGGTAATTTTAAAAGCAGGATTGGAAGGCATCAAGAAGAAGTCAGACCTTCCAGCTCCTACGGATCGTAACATTTATGTCATGACAGAAGAAGAGCGTCTTGCGGAAGGCATCCCAAGCTTGCCATCCAGCTTGAAGGAAGCATTGGAAGAGCTTCTGCGCGACGAGACGATTTGCGATGCACTAGGTGATCATGCATTGCAGCACTTCTTGGAATTGAAAGAAATTGAATGGGATATGTACAGAACGCAAGTTCACCAATGGGAACGCGATCAATACATGACATTATACTAATTCATCTAA
>NZ_JMDX01000335.1:0-5104 GCF_000935845.1 Paenibacillus sp. E194 | reverse complement strand
AAAAGATATACCCCAAAAAGTGACGTGAAGCTTTGCAGCAACACCGAATACTTTTCGGGGGCCCCGGATGAACATCTAGCATTTAACTTTCGCATTCAGTTTTCAGGGTACAGCCTGAAACATCATATTCCCTGATAGCTCAGTTGGTAGAGCACTCGACTGTTAATCGAGTTGTCACAGGTTCGAGTCCTGTTCGGGGAGCCATGGAGAGATGTCCGAGTTTGGTCGAAGGAGCACGATTGGAAATCGTGTAGGCGCCACAAGCGTCTCGAGGGTTCGAATCCCTCTCTCTCCGCCAGTTATCTGGCCCGTTGGTCAAGGGGTTAAGACACCTCCCTTTCACGGAGGTAACAGGGGTTCGAATCCCCTACGGGTCACCATTATAACTTCTCAACTGGTAAAAATTGAGGGTTGAACAAGTTGAAAAAGTTTGATAAGATATAAGAGTCGCTAGTGAAACAACGACAACAATATGGACGCTTAGCTCAGCTGGGAGAGCATCTGCCTTACAAGCAGAGGGTCGGCGGTTCGATCCCGTCAGCGTCCACCATAATATCGCGGGGTGGAGCAGTTGGTAGCTCGTCGGGCTCATAACCCGAAGGTCGCAGGTTCAAGTCCTGCCCCCGCAACCAAATGTGGAGCTGTGGTGTAGAGGCCTAACATGCCTGCCTGTCACGCAGGAGACCGCGGGTTCGAATCCCGTCAGCTCCGCCATTTATTTTCAAGTGGCTTGAATCAAATAAGATTTCAATGAGGCTTGGTAGCTCAGTCGGTAGAGCAAAGGACTGAAAATCCTTGTGTCGGCGGTTCGATTCCGTCCCAAGCCACCATAGAAATTTCGCCGGTGTAGCTCAGTTGGTAGAGCGGCTGACTTGTAATCAGTAGGTCGAGGGTTCGACTCCTTTCGCCGGCACCATTTTGGAGGATTAGCGAAGTGGCCAAACGCAGCAGACTGTAAATCTGTTCCCGTCCGGGTTCGGTGGTTCGAATCCATCATCCTCCACCATATAGGGGCATAGTTTAAAGGTAGAACAAAGGTCTCCAAAACCTTTGGTGTGGGTTCAATTCCTGCTGCCCCTGCCAACAATTTCTAATGTAATATGGCGGTCGTGGCGAAGTGGTGAACGCATCGGATTGTGGCTCCGACACTCGAGGGTTCGATTCCCTTCGATCGCCCCATATACCTTGGGGATTAGCCAAGCGGTAAGGCAACGGACTTTGACTCCGTCACGCATAGGTTCGAATCCTATATCCCCAGCCATTTGCGGACATAGCTCAGTGGTAGAGTATCGCCTTGCCAAGGCGAGGGTCGCGAGTTCGAATCTCGTTGTCCGCTCCAGATGTGGCGCCATAGCCAAGTGGTAAGGCAAAGCTCTGCAAAAGCTTTATTCCCCAGTTCAAATCTGGGTGGCGCCTCCAAACATCTTTTGTGCCCTTAGCTCAGCTGGATAGAGTATTTGACTACGAATCAAAGGGTCGGGAGTTCGAATCTCTCAGGGCACGCCAATAATTTCATAGGCCGGTGTGGCGGAATGGCAGACGCGCGCGACTCAAAATCGTGAGGGAAACCGTGGAGGTTCGAGTCCTCTCACCGGCACCATTAATGAACAAAGTATCCTTTAGGAAAAATCCTATAGGATTTTTTGTTTATGTTTAAATCCTCACTCAATGACAGTACCTCTAAAATATTAAATAAATGTTGAACCCCTATATTTCGATTTTTTCAAAAGCATTCTATTTCATTATTTTTCGGATAAGCGCAGCTTGTATTTGACTTTGGTCGATGAGTGTTTGAATCATTATTTCCAGACCGTGGCTTCGAGCTTGCCTGACCTATCTGATGATTTATTCGAAGCGTTAGATCCGTTGTCGAAAATCAAAATGGAGGCCTTTAAACGCGAACCGATAAAGTATGGCTTTATCGCAAAAGCCTTCATGACGATGTCTAATGAACTATTACAGAATTACGCCTAAAGCAGCAGCGAATGATGGAGCATGCGATTGAATTGCTTGTAAGCAGAGTCGATCATAATTGTTTTCGAACAGATATTGAACCGAGACAAGCTGTTGAATTTGTATTGCTGTCATTGGAAGCCCTTATTACAAAGCAGATGAGTTCACTGAATGAACAGGAATTAGATGAAGGGGGAACGGTTCCAGCTTTAGATACGAGCCTTTATAAACATATGTTGAAATATGGGGTATATCGAGGGGCGGGGAAGTGAATGAGAAAAAGCTGTTGAAGCTTGGTACTAGGGGGGGACTGACCCCCGTTTGTGAGACAGGGAAAGCATCTCAGGGCTTGTCATTTGGCTTAATAAAAGGGTGGTTGCAAATGAATAGAAAATGAGCCTTGCAGGGTCATATGAAGATAACTCATATGAACGGCAAGGCTGTTTTTGTATTGCATGCGTATTATTGTTTTTCAGGGAGTAGCTCAGTTGTTGTTCTTGGATCACCTGATGGATCAAGGATTTGTTTAGGAGGATGCTTTATTTGTTCAGGACCGTTGGTGAATCGCTTAATCATTTTCTCAATATCCAGACCGGATACGTCTTTTAACATTTGTGGAGCAGTCGCCATGAGTTGTGTGACATAGTTGCTTACCCGTGCTGCTCCTTCACCATTGCCTGTGTCAACGACAGTGAGCTTGTCGATGGACTTGAGTGGCTCTGCGACTTTGCCAGCGAGTTCTGGCATCATCTTAACGACGATATCGAGTACAGCAGCTTCGCCGAACTTCTCGAACGCTTCAGCAAGCTTCTCTTTCGCTTCTGCTTCGGCTAGACCACGCAGGCGGATGACTTCAGCTTCAGCCGTACCACGCGCACGTTCAGCATCGGCAATCGCAAGACCTTCTAAGCGTTTCTGTTCAGCGAGGGCCTTGGCCTCAGCTTCGATACGATACTGCAGGGCATCCGCTTCTAGTACTTTGCGTGACTTCTCAGCTTCGGCAGATTGAACAACAGCATAGCGATCCGCATCGGCCTTCTTTTTCACTTCTGCATCATACTGTTTCTCACGACGGAGAATTTCTTTGGCTTCCAGATCAATCTCACGTTCTTTGCGAACAATTTCGACACGCATTTGTTCCTCAACAACGCTTTGCTTGGAACGTGCTTCTTGAATGAAGTATGCTTGGTCTGCTTCCGCACGAGCAAGATCTTGGTCTTTTTTGAAAGCAGCAACCTTTAATTCTTTTTCTTTGGAAGCTTCAGCAATGTTCGTATCTCTGAGCAGCTCGGCTTTCATTCCTGCTTCTTCCGCTTTAGCCTTTTGGATACGGGCATCACGAACAGCTTCTGCCTCAGCAATATCTGCATCACGTTTAACGGCTGCGATACGCGGTTTGCCGAGTGCATCTAAGTACCCGTGCTTATCTCGCACGTCCTTAATCGTAAAGGATACAATTTGCAGGCCCATCTTTTTTAGATCTTTAGCAGCAACTCCCTGTACTTCTTGAGCAAACCGATCACGGTTGCGATATACTTCCTCGACGGTCATGGAACCAAGGATCGCGCGCAGATGACCTTCGAGAACTTCTTGAGCCTCACTCTTCAGCGCTTCGGTAGGCTTGCCTAGGAATTGCTCTGCAGCGGTTGCAATATCTTCTACAGTACCGCCTACCTTAATGATCGCTACAGCGTCTGTCATGACGGGTACACCTTGTTCGGTATATACTTCTGGTGTGGTTACATCAAGCTTGTGTGAGAGTAAGGATAGAAATTGTGATTGCTGGAAGATTGGCAGGATGAATGCACCGCCGCCGCGAACAATTTTCATTTTGCGTCCGGATTCGTCGGTGGATACGTTCTTGCGTCCCAGATAAGAACCAGTAACGATCATTGTTTCGTCTGGGCTGACGGTCTTGTAGCGTGCCCAGAATGCAAGGCCAAGTACGAGTATGACGCCAATAACGATTAATGGGATGATCAATGCTTCACTAAACTCCATGAGATACAGCTCCCTCTATATATATTTGTATAGGCAATGCCTGAATACACATGAATCCATAAATCGAATCGAAGTGAGAATGTAGGATATAAGTCCAGTAACAGAAGAGCAATGATGTTAATGGGTAGGACGGAGTGTTTCCTCGTTGAGCGGGGATACATACAGCGTATCTCCCTTTACTTCAACAACGACGATGGTCGTTCCGGAAGGAATGGCTTCTTTGTCGAAGGAGGCTGCAATTTGATTCGTTACTCCAGCCCCGATTCGAACAATGACCTCTCCATAGCCAGCAGCCGGAATCGGAACATTGACCTCCCCAACCTTACCTGCAAGTTCTGTAATGGAGAATCCAATGGAGTTCTCACTATTCTCCATAGGCCTTACATATAGAAAATAGACACCAATGGATACAACAAGTGCACCAGCAAGAGCGGTGAGGAGAATGGTTGTAGAAGTCCAAGCTGTATAACGGCTAAGCAGGACTCCGACTGCGCCAAGTGCGGTTAAGCCGCTTACGAGTATGGTTGGCTGAAGTACCGCAAGGTGACTGTCGCCAACTAAACCATCGAATACATGGCTGAGCACCTCTCCAATCAGAAGTGAGACGATGGCGTACAAAACGCCGAATATCAGCAATCCCCAATATAACGTTTGCATGACGATGCGCTCCTTTCTTATCGCTTGAAGGAAGTGACGCCTGCAGCGAATGGGTGGTTATGGAAATATATACGTAATTGGCGAAACTTTGTTTCAACTTCGACTTCAGACCAGTCCAGTATGGGCTCGATCAAAGGTCGGTCAGGACCCCCGACTTGAGTCTAGGATCAAAAACCGTCCCCGGCCTGTTTTGGGCAAATGCATTTCCATCTAAAATAAAGACATAAGCAAGACACGACGAAAGGTGGTGACGAACCGAATGCAAACGAACAAAGGTAACACATTCGCTTTTGTACTGATCGCACTGGGAGGAATCATATTACTAAGCAAGTTCGGGATTCATCTGGGCAGCTGGTTTGGCTATTTGTTCCCTCTCATCCTGATCGCGCTTGGCTACTATGGTGTGAAGGCAGGGAATTCATTCTTCGGATGGATTTTCATCATCCTCGGGGCGATATCGTTGATTGGCAAGTTGTCCTGGATCATCGGTATC
>NZ_JMDX01000334.1:0-5142 GCF_000935845.1 Paenibacillus sp. E194 | reverse complement strand
ATGGTTTTTACTTTTTCTTTGGTAGCGTCATCGAAGCTAACGGAAGTCACTTTGCCCTTGAATAAGATGCCGTCATGAGCCGCGTTGAAATCAAAATCTACATCGATGCCAAGTTCTTGCAGCTGAGGTTTGGCTTGTTCTTTCGTAAGCGTCCCTTTCTTCACTTGATCAAAAATGGCTTTCACCTTGCTTTGAGTTGCTTCATCGAGATTGGTTGCTGCTTTTACCTTAACAGCCGTTGTCAGTTGTCCATTCCCGATAGATTGGGCAGGAAGCTCGGCAGCGAATGCGGACCCCAAAGAAGTAAGTGTGAGTACAGCTCCTAAAGCAGTTGTAGCGAGTGTCTTTTTCATAATTGTCAATCTCCTTCGTGAATGTATTTTTGTTTACGACCTCATTGTATGACCCCTATCTGGAGTTGCTATGAAGATCATGTAGAGTTTTGGTGGGGATTTTTCGGTCTCTCCATATAAACTCCAGATAGCACGGCTATACTAATTCAAGAGGTGATATCATAATGAACTATCAGATTCTTGTGGTAGAAGATGATCAAGAGATTCGGGAACTAATCAAACAGTTTTTAATGACCCAACACTATAGCGTTGAAGTTGCATCCGATGGAATAGAAGGCATGAAACAATTCAATAAGCAGTCCTTCGATTTAATTCTATTGGATGTCATGATGCCCAACCTGAATGGATTCGAAGTTGCCAAAATGATTCGGAGTCAGTCCAATGTTCCTATCATTTTGCTAACTGCTTTAGAGGAAGAACAGGATCAATTAAAAGGTTTCGATCTCGGAATCGACGATTATATTACGAAGCCTTTTTCCTTTCATGTATTGATACGGAGAGTCGAAGCCGTATTAAGAAGAAGCAAGGATCAAGGAACGAATAATGGTCTGGTGTTCAAGGAAATTCAAGTAGATTGCGATGCCTATAAAGTATACGTCAACGAGATTGAAATCCCATTAACGACAAAGGAATTTGAAATCGTCCAGCTGCTTGTTCAAAATGAGAAAAAAGTGCTTACCCGAGAAAGCATCGTCGAGAAAGTATGGGGGTACGATTATTATGGAGAGACGAGGGTCATCGATACGCATATCAAAAATATTAGAAAGAAGTTAGATATACCTTACATTAAAACGGTAAAGGGGATCGGCTACAAAATTGATGAGTAAATGGTTGGACATGCTGAAGATGAAGCGCATTACCTATAAGCTTTTCGTGACTACGTCTCTTATTTTGTTATCCTTTGCCGTCCTGATCTATGTATCGTTGTACTTCTTTCTCCCTACTTTTTATGAGCAGTACAAGACGAATCAGCTTCAGACCGGGATCGAAGAAATCATAACGAAATCGAAGGATCTTGATTTGCAATATGGCGTGCTTCTTCTTGATGCCTTTGCCAAAAAGAATAATGCAGTCGTCTATCTTCAAAATAAAGAGGGAGTCATCATTTACTCTCCCTTTTTTTCTTCGGTTCGCAAAGGCTATTCACTATCGGCGGAAGTGAGAGTCGAAAGAGCAAAACCAATCGTGAATTCAAACTCCTTCGATGTTGCCGTGCCCATTCAGTTTTTGGATGCGAAGTTAACGCTCGTCGTGTACGCTACCTTTCAACCGATTGATGAGGCCTCGCAAGTATTGGTACTTTTTCTCCCTTATTTAAGCGTTATCGTTATTGTGATTGGCATAGCCAGTGCTTATTTGTATTCGCGGTTTATTACGAAGCCGCTTCTTTACATTAATCAAGGTGCGCAGAAGATGGCGAACTTGGATTTTTCCGAACAAATCGAGGTGCGTTCTACGGATGAATTGGGGGAGCTATCGACCAGCCTAAATGAATTGTCCGTGAATTTGCAGCAAACGATGCAAGAATTGCACAATGCGAATCGGCAGTTAAAGAGCGATATTGAAAAGGAAAGAGCAGTAGAAACAAAACGCAGGGAATTTTTCGCGATTGCAGCGCATGAATTGAAAACTCCTCTTACCGTGATGAAAGGGTATCTGGAAGGAATGATCTATCATATCGGTCCATATCGCGATCGCGATCAATATTTGCAGAAAAATCATCAGATTGTCGAGGGAATGGAGCAGTTGGTTCGTGAGATTTTAAGCATGTCGAAGTTGGAGCGTGATACATTCAAGCTGCAGCTGGAAGAAGTGAATCTCTCGCAGCTCGTGGATAAAACAACTGCGGATCTTGAATATTTTGCGGCTCAGCGGGAAATTCAGCTTATGAAGCATATTGCCTCAGACATAATGGTTCACACTGATCGTCTGATGCTGGAGAAAGCGTGCAAAAATATCATCCATAATGCGATTATGTATTCTCCGCAGGGAGAAAAGGTATGCATTCAGCTAACCCAGGATGTGCAGGAGGGCAGCATTCAATTTCAAGTCATCAATACGGGCGTGAACATTAAGGAAGAGGACATGCAGCAGATTTTCGAGCCCTTCTATCGAGTTGAGAAATCGAGAAATCGCAACACAGGGGGCAGCGGACTGGGACTATATATTGTTAAGCAGATTTTTGATGCTCTGGGCATCACGTACTCTATGCACAACATCGAGCAGGGCGTACAATTTGCAGCTGTCATTCCGAAATCACGACAGTGAGCTTTTATAAGGGGCGGGCAATAAAATGGCCGTGCAGGATATGAAGAGAAGAGAGGAGTAACGCAAACAGGGGTCAAAATAGCAGTCTTGGCGGCACCAAGCGTATATGCGGGAATTGCCGGGGGAATGATGGATGAAAGATTCACAGAGGTTCAATATGCAAATGTGAAGCCGATAGTGAAAAAGCATGCGGAGTCGGATTCCATACCTGGCGTGGCATTGGATTGTGTCGGAATTAGAGCGGATAAGATGGGTAATAGGACGGGAATCACGCTATGAAAAAGGTATTAATTATCGAAGGTGATGAGCTCCTGCGGGAATCAATGGCTCATGATTTCAAGCAGGATAGATACATTGCTTACACAGCCAAGGATGGACAGCAAGGATTGGAGCTATTTGCAGCGCATGATTTCGACCTTGTGGTACTGGATGTCATGCTTCCGGAACTGGATAGTTGGGATGTATGTCGCCGTATCCGTGATGTGTCCAAGGTTCCTATTATTTTAGTTACGGCAAGTAGTGATGAGGAGGATACACTCCTTGGCTTTGACTTGGGCGCTGACGACTATGTAACGAAACCCTTCAAGCCTGCGGTTCTCATGGCACGAGCTAGGAGATTGCTGAAGTCTGCGAGTCCGGACGAGCAGCAAGACGATATTGTCTTGTGCGGCATCCATATGAATAAGTCTGCCCACAAGGTGTCGATTGAAGGGACGCCCATCAATTTAACTCATACGGAATATACGATCTTGTTGAGTCTTATGGAACATAAGGAGCAAGTAATTACTCGAGACACGCTCATTACAACGATATGGGGATATGAGCAAGGCGGAGGCGACAAGGCGCTGAACACACATATTCGCAACCTCCGATACAAGCTGAGGGATAAAGCTAAGCATATTACAACGGTCGTGCGGGTTGGATATAAATTTGAGGTTCTTAAATGAATGAAAAAAACAGCACCAGTGTCTCTCTACGATGAGGAGGGGGAAATGGTGCTGTTGCTATTTTTATTGCGATATAACAAATTTGCTCGCTTACTCCTCTAGCTCCTTGCCTTTCGTTTCCGTACCAAGCCAGAGGACGGCAACTGCACCGATTACAATGGTGACAAAGAACAGCCAGAAGATCGCACTAATGGCAACTTGGCGAGCGACGAGCATGCCGACAAGGTACGGAGCGATAATGCCGCCGACTCTGCCGAAGGATGCGGCAAGACCAACGCCTGTTGAGCGAACTTTGGTCGGATACAGTTCGGGCGTATACGCGTACATGCCTCCCCATGCTCCAAGGTTGAAGAACGATAAGCAAATTCCAGCTGCAATCAGCATGCCTTCCGTTGTTGCGCTGCCGAACCAAGCCGCACTGCCTGCGGTAAGCAGCAAGTACAAGACGAGGACGAACTTGCGCCCGAACTTCTCGATGAGGTAAGCGGCGGTGAAGTATCCGGGCAACTGTGCGAGCGTCATGATGAGTACGTATTCGAAGCTTTTAACCAAGCTGAAGCCCTTCAGCATCATGACAGAAGGCAGCCAGAGGAACATGCCATAATACGAGAAGACCACGGTAAACCACAATACCCACAGCATAATCGTAGAGCGGCGGTGCGGCCCAGACCATACTGCGACAAAGCGCTCACGGAACGACAGCTTCTGCTGTTCCGATTGCTTCGCCTGCTGAGTAAAGCGCGGTGGATCTTGAATTGCCTTTCTCAAGTAAAGTGCGTACAGTGCTGGAACGGCACAGATTAGAAATGCCGCTTGCCATCCGTATGTAGGAATCACGAAGTAAGCAATCAGTGCAGAAGCAATCCAGCCCGCTGCCCAGAAGCTCTCCAGCAGGACAACGGCACGTCCGCGTTCCTTGGCAGGAACGGATTCAGAGACAAGGGTTGACGCGACGGGCAGTTCGCCACCTAGACCCGCTCCAGCGATAAAGCGCAATATGCACAGCATCGTGAAGCTCGTTGCTGCTGCGGACAATCCGCTTGCAATCGAGAAGATGACCAGCGTCCAGAGCAGAACCGACTTACGGCCGTATTTGTCCGCTAATGCTCCTGCGAGTAGCGCGCCTACTGCCATGCCAATCGAATTAATGCTTGTAAAGAGTCCCGTCTGCTGCGGGGTTAAGCTCCATTCGGCTGCGAGTGCCGCCGCGATAAAGGAGATGATGCCGATATCCATCGCGTCGAACATCCAGCTCATTCCGGCACTCCAAAGCAACTTGCGCTGCTTCGGCTTATCCAACGTTTTCGCCGTATTCATTTCAGTATCTGCCTCCACTTGATATGAGTTTGGATATGGGTTTGTTCAGAAGATCACATGCTAGCTTTAGAACAAGCTTTAATGAGGGACCACTTGCTCTCTGATGTGACACCATTCACAGTATGGACTTTATCATAACAAATAAAGCTAATTTTGGTTATAAAAATTCACGAAAATTAGGCAAGGTTAGCTGATAGCGGGTCTTAGCCTAATCAAAAAAGCGATGCCTTCTATTTAATCGAAGGCATCGCTTGTCA
>NZ_JMDX01000333.1:0-5166 GCF_000935845.1 Paenibacillus sp. E194 | reverse complement strand
CTACCAACTAGCTAATGCGCCGCAGGTCCATCCATAAGTGGCAGATTGCTCCGCCTTTCTCATCTCCCTCATGCGAGGAAAATGCCTATCTGGTATTAGCTCACGTTTCCGTGGGTTATCCCAGTCTTATGGGCAGGTTACCTACGTGTTACTCACCCGTCCGCCGCTAACTCTCAGGAGTGCAAGCACTCCTGAGAGTCCGCTCGACTTGCATGTATTAGGCACGCCGCCAGCGTTCGTCCTGAGCCAGGATCAAACTCTCCGTTAAAGTTAAGTTTGAACTGCTCATATCTTTTGACGAGGTATTACTACCTCATTCACAAACGTTGCTCGTTGTTCAGTTTTCAAAGAACAATCTTCAATCCAGCGCTTCGGCTTATCGCCTCTTTCGCTTTCGTTCACCGCGTCTCTCATCGGCGACTTTTATATCTTATCATTTAACGAACTTGAAGTCAACAACTTTTTTTGATTTGTTTTCTTCGTTCGATTGCCTACCTCTTAACGAAGCAGGAATTAGAATATACCATATTTCTAATGTAGAATGCAAGACTTTTTTTACACTAGTTTTAAATCCTTTATTTCATGTTCTTCAATCCTTTACTTTCTATCACTCCGTACCTACTCTTCGGTTAAGATGTTGTCCAGCATTGTAATGAATGCTTTAGCTGCTGGCGACAGGTGCTTGTTTTTGTAATGAACATATTGAATCCCTCTCTCAAACTTCACTTCATCTACGGGAATAGCAACTAGCAGTCCGCTAGCAATCTCCTGCTTCACCGTTAATTCAGATACTGCTGCTACGCCAAGTCCATGAATAACGCCCTGTTTAATGCCTTCCAAGCTGCTGATTTCGATTGTATTGGATAACGAGATGCCTGCCTGTTCGAACTTCATATCGAGGAATTGCCTTGTTGCTGATTTATCCGGCTTCATAAAAAAGGTCTCATTTTGAAGATCATATAACGTGCATCTTCTCTTCTGGGCTAAATGGTGATCTGGACGTGCAATGAGAACAAGGCGATCCTGATAAAACGAGCACGTTTGGTACCGTGATTCATCGACTTCTACTTGATCGGATAATACGAGAAATTCAATGCTGTTGGATTCCAACTGATGAATCAGCTGTTGTGAGGATGTAATCTTCATGCTTATCTTGATCTTCGGGTACTGCTCCTTATACCAAGCAAGCACAGATGGCAGTAGATATACACCGACGAAATTACTTGCTCCAAATACAAGCGCGCCAGCCGACAAATCCTCCAACTGATGCAAATGCTCTCTACCTGACCGCAATAGATTCACAATCTGTTCTGCGTACGGTTTGAATATGTCCCCTTGCTTCGTTAAATAGAGCTTCTTCCCAATTCGATCGAACAGCTGCACTCCCAAATCCTCTTCTAAACTTTGTATTTGCATACTGACTGCAGGTTGTGAACAGTACAGCTGCTCTGCAGCTTCTGTAAAGCTCAAACAGTTCGATAAGGTGATAAAGGTTTCTAGTTTATTAATGTTCATTACAGTCATCCTCTTATTTCTATAAGGTAACGTTATGAATACTATCAAACAATCAAATTGCCTTATAATTATAGGCTTGGCTATAATGAAAACGCAATCATTCTTCGTTATTCAATGGGAGGATTCATTCATGAGCAATATGCCATTACAACCAGATGGCCATTCTACAGACAAACAAAAGGAGGGCGGTAAGAAAGGTGGGTTCGAGGCCCTTTTCAAAAAAATCGGGATTCCTCTTGCTATACTTGTATTTCTCATACTCGTACTCATTCCAACTCCTGAAGGCTTGGAACCACAAGCTCAAAAGGCGATTGCAATCTTCGCCAGCGCGCTTGTTCTATGGGTGAGTGGCGCACTGCCAATTTACTTAACTTCGATGATCGCGATTATTATGTTGAGCCTATCAGGAACAACTGAGGAGAAAACGGCATTCGGCACACTGGGATTCGACGTTATTTGGCTTATGGTATCTGCCTTCATCCTGACTTCTGCTATGATCAAATCAAACTTGGCCCGCAGATTCGCGCTATGGATGGTTACCAAGTTCGGTCAAACGCCAAAGAAGACATTGCTTGTCCTTATCTTTATCAACTTCGCGCTCGCCTTCTTCGTTCCTTCAACAACTGCGCGGGCAACATTGATGGTTCCTATCTGCCTCATCTTGCTGGAAATATACAAAGCCACACCAGGTAAGAGCAATTTCGGGAGATTAATGATGCTCCAGGGTGTGCAAGCAGATGCGATCGCCACTTCCGGGGTTATGACTGCAACGGCTGCAAACATTATTGCGGTTGGCTTCATTAATGAACAAGCCGGTGGCTCGATTGGATATATGGATTGGCTCGCGGCCTCAATGCCGACAGCCTTAATTACGATGCTCCTAACCTTCTTCGTTGGGCTCAAGCTGTTCTCCATTAAGGGCGAGTCCGATTTCGAAGGTGCGATGTCCAAACTTAAGGAAGAGCTGAAAAAGCTAGGAACGCTCACCGTGGATGAGAAAAAGGCAATGACAATCTTTCTAATCACGGTATTGTTGTGGGCAACGGAGGATTACCACAAGGCATTGCTTGGATTTGAAATTAGCGTGTATATGACAGCTGTTATTGCCGGTGTACTCCGAGAGTTGGATTGCTGACTTGGAGGGAAACAAATATTAAAGTGGGATCTGATGATCTTTGCTGCTGGCGCATATGCGGTCGGCAATGCTCTTGAAAAGTCGAAGGGTGCAGAGTGGATGATCAACAAAGTTGTATACGGGCTTGGGTTGGAACAAATGAACCATATTCTTGTATACATCGTGGTTATCTTTATTAGTATGTATAGTCATCTGATCTTCACAAGAAAAACGGTGCGAACTACGATATTGATACCAGCATTTATCGCACTAGCCAAAACACTCGGTATGGATCCCGTTACGCTCGCATTGTCATCCGCGATGAAGCTTACGTACACAATAACCCTGCCGCCACACTCGAAGGTAAATACGATCTATTTCTCAACTGGTTACTTCAGCGTGTTCGATCAAGTGAAATATGCAATTGTTACATGCTTCATTGGTGCAAGTATAATCAGCCTATCGGTATTCACCTGGTTCCAACTCCTTGGATATCGATTATAAATGTCACCTCCGAACACCCAGTTACGCTAATGAAAGAGGAGTGCACATATGCTACACAGAAAAGTGATTATGGCAATTGCAGACGGTTCGGGAGATCGTCCGCATCCGCTCTTAAAACACCAAACCCCTTTGGAATATGCTCATACTCCAAACTTGGATCGGTTAGCTGCTGAAGGTATTACTGGCATGATCGATTTGATCGGCACGGGAATTCCGGTAGGAACCGATATGGGTCACATGATTTTATTTGGATTCAAGCCTGAGCAATACCCAGGTCGCGGCCCCATCGAGGCACTTGGAGTCGGAATCGATATTCAGCCTGGAGATGTCGTTCTTCGCTGCAATTTTGCCACTGTAGAAAACGGTGTTGTGCTGGATCGACGCGCTGGCCGCATACGGGAACATACGGACAAGCTTGCTGAATCCATTTCAGGAATAGAAGTAGCCGAGGGCATCTATGCTTACTGCAAGCCTGCGACTGAACATCGTGCTGTGCTTGTGCTGCGTGGACAGGGATTAAGTGATCAAATTAGTGATTCTGACCCGAAAGCGCCGAACGACGGCAAACCGTATCTTCCTGTTCAGCCGTTGGAAGATACATTAGAAGTACGACGCACTGCTGCTGCAGTCAACCGCTTCTTAGAAATCTCTTCTCGGATCTTGTCATCGCATCCTGTGAATGAGGAGCGAGTAGCTAATGGATTGCTGCCTGCCAACTTCATTCTTACCCGTGGTGCAGGTAGTATGGTTGAACTTGAGCCTATTGTTTCAAAGATGAATTTCCAAGGTTGCTGCATTGCTGCCGAAAGCACCGTTCTTGGGGTAGCGAAGTTAGCCGGGTACACAACCATTACAGATATAAGACTGACTGGAAGTATGGATACTGATGTTGAACTGAAAGCAAAACTTGCACTTGAACAGATTGTCCATCATGACATTGTCTATGTTCATCTTAAAGCTCCAGATCTGATGGGGCACGATAATGAACCACTGAAGAAGGCTCAATCCCTAGAAATGTTTGATAGAATGGTCGGCATAATCGCTGATCAACTATCAGAGGATGTATACCTAGCACTGGCCGCTGATCATTCTACTCCTTGTGAGGTTAAGGAGCATACTGGGGAGCCAGTTCCCGTCGTCATCTATGGGCCAAGCATTCGAAGAGATCGAGTCACCTCTTATAATGAAATGGACTGTGCCTACGGTGCACTTGGTCGGATGTCGGGCTCCGAGTTCGTCCGAACCTTGCATGGATTAATGGGGTATGTCAAAAAACAAGGCAACTAAGTTGAAGAATTCAAAATGCAGTCCTTAACAAATTAGATCGCAGGGTTCCATTCTATTGCTGCAGCCCCCACTCTCTCTATAGGTAGTGGGGGTTTGCTATATGGAATAATATCCGTGAACGTCCCGTTAATCATCTGTTTCTTCATAATATATAAGAAATATGTATTCAAATCATAGGCATTAATCACTTCAACAGACATACTGTCAACTCACTTCCTTAAGCGAGCTACCTGTACTAGCCCATCGAAATTGCACTTAATAGCCGCTTAGCCATGGCTTCCATTTAAACTCACCTTGTTGAACGTGTTCTGGCACTTATGGCTGCTGTCTCCACGCTAGTATTGCCTATTAACGATGCGCGCCGTCGACTCAAGTGGACTCGTTAAAGTCAACGAAATGGACATATGCCTATACAAAGCGTAAGCATATAAGAAAAAAGCCGATTGCTGCCAACCTAAATTAGGCGAAGCATTCGGCTTTTTAACATACCTATATTAGGTTTACATAAAAAAACCACCGTCGAGATGTCTCAACAGTGGTCTTTAATTGCTTGGCGACGTCCTACTCTCCCGGGACCCTGCGGTCCAAGTACCATCGGCGCTGGAGGGCTTAACGGTCGTGTTCGGGATGGGTACGCGTGGAACCCCTCCGCCATCGCCACCAAACAGCATTGGCTAAAGCCAATATGAAGTTCAAGGCTTGAACCTTGAAAACTGAATGCGAAAGTGTCGTGCTTTGAATCAAAT
>NZ_JMDX01000332.1:0-5208 GCF_000935845.1 Paenibacillus sp. E194 | reverse complement strand
AAGTAGGACGGTACGAATATGACGATGTGGGGAATGTTCAGACTGCCTACGACGGTAATCACAATGCGACAAAGTACGAGTATGATGTACTAGGCCGCCTGATCGCCGTTACAGATGCCGAAGGAAAGACGACACGCTATCGGTATAATCTGTCGGGAGATATGGTTGAGATCAAGTATGCGGACGGAAATACGGTTGAGAAACGGTATGACGAAATCGGCCGACTTCTGCAGCAGATCGATCCGATGAAGCAAAGCAAACGCTTCTACTATGACGATAATAGTAATGTCGTAAAAAGCATAGACAAGAAGGATCAAATTCAACAGTTCGAGTACAATAACCGCAATTTTCTAATGAAAAGTACTTCACCTGATGAGAACGTCACGTACAGCTATGATCCAACAGGAAAGCGAACAGAAATGACGGATCAGACAGGTACAACAACTTATGCGTACGATCCGTCGGGTGAACTGGCATCGATCACTTATCCGGATCAGACCAGCATCAATTACGATTATGAAATCCGGAGATTGCGTACAGAGCAAACTATCTCGACCGGAAACTATAAGATTACGCAGCGAATAAGTCATACTGGCATCTTACCTAATCCAACAAGTATGGCCGTCTTAGATGGAAGCGGCTCGCAGCTTATGCAATTTGAATACAAATACGACGGCTCGTATAATCGCTTGACGGAGTTGAAATCGACGCAAGGATTCTTGGAGAACTATGCGTATGATGGCTTTAATCTAGCAGGCATCCAGCAGAAGCAAGGAGATGCACTGTTTGGAAACTATAGCTACACCTATGATAACAACCGAAATATCACGGACAAAAACGATAATGGAGCAGGTTATCAATTTAGCTACGATAAGCTGAATCGAATCAAGACATCAAGCCAATTTAATGAGGCATATGCGTACGATCAACGGGATAACCGCAGTACCTTGCAAAGCGATCAGGTACCGAACATCAAGGGAGCCAGCTACGTATACGACAGCCGCAACCGCCTGACCCAAGTGACAACGGAAGATGGCAAGGCCGTCAGCTACCGCTACAACGGCGATAACCTGATGGTAGAACGCACCGAAAACGGTGTGGCGACTCGATACTACTATGATGATCGGGCGAAGATAGTAGCTGAAGGCAAGGTAGAAGGAAACGGCAGTGTCACGATAACAGCAGCGTATGTCCATGATTCGACCGGCAAGCTACTGGCTCGTCAGGTTCCGGGACAAGGTATGCAATATTATGTATCCAATGGGCACGGCGACATTACCGAAATACGGGATGCGCAAGGCAATGTACTGAACCGCTATACGTACGATATCTGGGGCAATCCATTGGTACAAGAGGAACAGGTTCCGAACATTTTCCGTTATTCGGGCGAATACTGGGATGCAGCAACGAATCTGCAATATTTGCGTGCAAGATGGTATGATCCAAGTGTAGGACGGTTTATTAATGAGGATACGTATGAAGGGGACATCAAGAATTCGCTGAGCTTGAATTTGTATACGTATGTGGCTAATAATCCGTTGAAGTTTATGGATCCAAGTGGACATATTCCAACAGTAATGGAAGCAGCAGTAATGGCGGATCATATTTACGGAGCAACAAAAGAGAATGTGATGGGCGTGGTAATTAATGATTGGATTTTAGAAGATATTAAGACTAATTGGCAAGGTTTGAAAATGGGGATATATTCAAGAGCGGCTAATGGAAAAGCTGAATATGCTTTAGTAAATAAAGGTACAACTCCTACTAAAGTTATTGATTGGATTAATAACATTGCTCAACCTTTTGGTGAATCTACTGACTTGAAAGATTCAATTGAAATAGCTTCAAAATTTATTAATAGTCATAATAACAGTGAAGTAACAATGGTAGGACACTCGAAAGGAGGGGCAGAAGCAGCGGCCAATGCAATTGTCACAAACAAGAATGCTATATTATTTAATCCAGCCAAGTTAAGCATTAATATTAATACTAAAGTGGGTCTTCACTATCAAGTGTACACTGCGAAAATTAATGCATATGTAGTTAATGGTGATATATTAAATGAAATGTTTGGAAAAGTTGCTACTCCAGGTGGAGAAGTGTATTATTTACGTAACCAGTATCCAATAGGCAAATGGAACGTTTGGAATTTTACGAAAAATATAGAAAATTCAATTGAGAATCATTCTATGGGTTCAGTAATAAATGCATTAAAGGAAAAAAATAAATGAAAAAAACACAAGTTGTTCTAATCATATTAGTTGCTTTAGTGATCTGTATTGTAGCACTACCGTGGGTTCTAATTTATATTGGACTGCTACTTCAACCAGATCCTCCTCGTCCAGAAATCACTTATGGTGAATTTCCTTTCAAGTTAGTCTATGAAGTAAATGGGGTAAGAAAGGTTATTCAAGATACGATCATTTGTGAGTATGATGGGGTTGGAATGGATGAAGGGCAAGGTAAGTATAGAAGATGGAAGCAGCGGTATGAAAGCGGGAATAAAAATATTTCTTTGTTGAAAATTAATAACAACAGTGAAATAGTTTACTCAGCGGGAAGTGCAAATTATTATATGGGGGATTTAAAGGAATATGAACAACAGAACCCCTTGTTCCCTAATGCAATATTTATAGAGAAGGATATTGGCAGCACTAGTGAAGGATTAATTAGAGCGGATGAATTGCTTGAAAAATATCATATTAAACTAATAAGCTGGGAACCAAGTCCACCAATCAAGAATACATTTATTGAATCCGCAAAGTAAATATTTTAAGTTAAGCACACAGCCTATAACTAATCTCGATAAAACGGTTATAGGCTGTTCTGCATTTTACAGCACTAATCCTCAGAATGATACCATTGAAACTAAATATAGTTACGGGAAAACCGATCTAGAGTATTGAAACTGTCCCAAATTTATTTAGAGGCTCAGGCGAATAGTGGGATGCAACAAAGAATCTGCAATATTTGCGTGCACGATGGTATGATCCAAATATAGAACGTTAGTGGGGCATAGTCATGGGGGAAATGTAGCAATTTTGTTGGCAAATCTGTTGGGTGAGAAAGGAATGAAAGTGGATACATTAATTTCTATTGCTACTCCAGTTAGGGAATATAAACTTGAATCAGAGGTAGGACAACATATTCAGATGTATAATAATAGAGACATGGTACAAATGGGATTTGGGAGGGTACGACTTTGGATGGGATTGGTGGAAATTGTGGAATCTGGGTCCCGGATCTACAACAACACGTAAATTTTAGAACGCTGAAAATGTACGTACCAAAGATGCTAAGAAGAAGGGGACTAAGATTAAGGCTCATTCAGCAATGCACAGCAATGTAGACATTTGGAAAAAATATATTGAACCGATCTTAAAGTTGAAATAATTTATTCCAAAGGGGGGCGACTATGCAAGCATGGTTACGGCTTCTATTGGTACTAGTAATTTTATTTAGTGCTACATCATTCTTTTGGTTTCTTTTAGGTGCAACAGCTTTTTTTTCAGCGAGGAATGGATATTATAGGAACTACCTATTTTTTTTGGGCAGCTTTACCAGTTCTATTGTTCGCTATTGTGTTTACTATAATACTCATTAAAGGATGGGCTCCCACGAGTGGAATAGGCTATGTTGGAATTGGTATAGGACTAGTTTTAGCAACACTTATCTCTGCAACTTTGATTCAAAGCGTTAACACCCACGGTTGGGCGAAGGAGAAGATAAGAAGTGATTCAATAAAGGTTACGATAGATGGACAATATGAATATCGTATTGATTTAATTAATTTATTTCAAAGAAACAGCCATGCAAGGCTCTACTTAAAGGATTTAAGCTTGGGAAAGGAAACCATTATTCCTGTCGATATTCAGACAGGCAAAATTGTAGGACTTGGGGTAAAAGAGGTAAATCATTGGGTCATGCTTGAACCGACGAACACTGCATCTGAATATATTCTGTACACAACAGAAGAACTTGGTATACCAGAAGAACTTGGTATACCAGAAGAAAAATTTAAGATTGACATTAGGGCAGGAAAGTCAATTAGACTCAAGTAGTAATAAGTTTGTTTAACTACAATGCGACTAACCATCGTATTGTGGTTTTTTTCTTTGGCGGATGCCCGACCCAGTGCCGACTGAATCGGGCGGCATGTCCCGAAAGAACCTAACCCTCATCAACCTCATATGATATTTTTCGAGTATGGTTGTACGCACGTATAAAGTGTGTTTATAATGTCCCCCTTTATGACAAATCACCTCCATTGTAACACCCGAAATTCTTTTAAAAATTTTAGCCGAGGGATGCATGGAAGAAGTAGAGGTTTCAATTGAAGCTTCTTCAGTTTCCTTAGGTTGCTATTGTGTCATAACTTGGAGTTTTTGTTTTACGTCCTAGATAAAGATTTTGGTTATTTACATTACCAATTAAATTGTGTATACAAGAAGTCTAGAATTCACACGCTTCGACTGCCAAAAAGAAAAATATATGTTTTATATAACACAAAATTATTACCATATACATGAAGGCTTGATAATACCTGTTAATTTATACAGCTAAGAAGATATAGTAGATTTGGAAAATAACCTAGGGAGGTTTTTGTATGCAATCCAAGCATAGAAGATGTAGAGTTTTATAATATTAATGCTTGCTGTTCCTATTTTTTCACTATTGGTGCAACTATAAAGTGTATTTTTATCTATCATCGTCACAATAAAATAAAATGGGCAGGAGAATTCAAACTATGATATATTTCAAAACATCGAAATTCATGTTATTACTTCTAATCAGCCTTACACTATTTACTGTCAATCTTACAAACGGATATGCGGCAGAGAAGATGTCGGTTAATGTTTACGATAGTTCAGGGCGGCTAGTGAATACGAAGCTAGCGGATGGAACCGTTGTAGAATATCAATATGACGTGAATGGGAATCTACTACATAAAAATATGAATATGCTGATGAACTCTGGATTTGAAATCTATACGGGAAAGAATGGAGTCGCAGATAGCTGGGGGTATTGGCAATCCGCAGGGGGAACAGCCAATTACCAAGTTGTAACTTCGCCTATTTCCAGTGGTAAGCAAGCTCAACAAATGAAAATTTCCAACATGCCGAAAGATGGAGGGGCTAATTTTTTCAAGACATATCAGTAAATGATGGTCAACTCTATACATTAAGCAGTCAAATCGCAATAACCAAC
>NZ_JMDX01000331.1:0-5267 GCF_000935845.1 Paenibacillus sp. E194 | reverse complement strand
GACAAGATGTTCCGTGATATTACCATTCATGGAATTACGGGATTCAGTCCACTGAAGGATATTCGCAAACCGGATGCGCATTTCCGCACGACGAATGAAATGCTTCAAGAATTTGAATTTTTGGGTAAGGAACAAGCTTACAAGTTTGTTGTGGAGAATACGAATACGCTGTTGGAACGATTTGAAGATTTCGACCTGTTCCCGAAGGAATTGTTCACACCGAACATTGAGGGTGCAGATCAGGAAATTCGTGATAAGTGCTACAACAAGGCAATGAGCATTTACGGGGAACCGTTGAACGATATTATTGTTCAGCGTCTGGAGAAGGAACTGGTACCAATCATTAAATTCGGTTTCTCCGCGAACTATCTGATCTCAGAGCGTCTTGTGAAGAAGTCCAATGAAGATGGTTATCTTGTTGGTTCACGGGGATCCGTAGGTTCTTCCGTCGTTGCGATGTTCCTTGGTATCTCAGAAGTTAACCCGCTGCCACCGCATTATTCGTGTCGGAATTCAGAATGTAAGCACAGCGAATGGTTCACGGACGGCAGCGTACCGAGTGGATTTGATCTGCCGAACAAGGATTGTCCGAAGTGTGGCAAGCCAATGAAGGGCGATGGACAAGATATTCCGTTCGAGACGTTCCTTGGATTTAAAGGGGATAAGGTTCCCGATATCGACTTGAACTTCTCGGGGGACTATCAGCCTGTCGCACATAACTACACGAAGGTGCTGTTCGGTGAAAAGAGTGTATTTCGTGCGGGAACGATCGGTACGGTAGCGGAGAAGACGGCTTACGGATTCGCGAAGAAATATGAAGAAGACCACGGCAAGCGATGGCGCGGAGCAGAGCTTAACCGTCTAGCAGCAGGATGTACGGGCGTAAAACGCAGCACAGGTCAGCATCCGGGCGGTATCGTCGTTGTGCCAGACTATATTGAAGTGGAAGACGTAACACCCGTTCAATATCCGGCGGATGATACAACGGCTGAATGGAAGACGACGCACTTCGATTATCATGCCTTCGAAGATAACCTGTTAAAGCTTGATATTCTGGGACACGATGATCCGACGATGATGCGGATGCTGCAGGATTTGACAGGCATTGATCCGACGACGATTCCGATGAATGATCCGAAGGTCATGAGTATGTTCAACTCCGTTGACGCGCTTGGCGTAACGCCGCAGCAGATCCGTACACCGGTTGCGACCTTTGGCGTACCGGAGATGGGAACACGTTTCGTGCGCCAGATGCTTGTGGAAGCACAGCCAAGCACGTTCGCCGATTTGCTGCAGATCTCTGGATTGTCCCATGGCACGGGCGTATGGCTCGGTAATGCACAGGAACTGATTAAGAATGGGATCTGTACGATTAAGACCGTAATCGGTTGTCGCGACGAGATCATGTTGTTCTTAATCTACAAAGCCGGTATGGACGCGGGGCTTGCATTTAAAATTACGGAGAGCGTTCGTAAGGGCAGAGGTCTTAGTGATGAATGGATTCAAGAGATGAAAAACTGTAATGTGCCGCAATGGTACATTGATTCCTGCTTGAAGATTCAATACATGTTCCCGAAAGCCCATGCTGCTGCTTATGTTATTTCCGCGGTTCGGACAGCTTATTTCAAGCTGTACCATCCAATCGAGTTCTATGCGACTTACTTTACTGTTCGTGCGGAGGACTTCGATATCGAATTATGCTGCCAAGGTTATGAGGCGATCAATAAGAAAATCGATGAGATCGAGGCGAAGGGCTTCCAAGCAACAACGAAAGAGAAGGCCATGATCTCGATCTTGGAGATGGCGGTTGAAATGACAGCTCGTGGGTTCTCATTCAAGCCAATCGATCTATATCGATCAGATGCAACGAAATTCCTTGTCGACGGCAACTCGCTCATCCCGCCATTCTCTGCAGTACAAGGGATCGGGGATAACGCGGCACGCAATATTGCGGCTTCTCGCGATGGGGTGGAGTACTTGTCCATCGAGGATTTCCAGATGCGTTCCAAGGCAACGAAGACGATCGTTGAGCTCCTGAATCAGATGGGATGCTTCCGGGGACTGCCGGAGACGAACCAATTGTCTCTGTTCTAGTGCATGATCGGAGACACCCTTGCCATATTGTAGATGGCTATGATATAATTTTTTTGGTAATCATGTGGATAAATCCGTTACGTAAAGAGTGGGGAAACCCACTCTTTCATGTTTAGTATCGGGTTCTAACATAGAGGAACATCATTATTCCTAACATTTCAGGAGGTTCTTGAATTTGAGCTCAGCCAATATCAAATCGACAGTTGAGAATATGATCACACCCTATTTGGAAGAGAACAACTTCGAGCTTGTCGATGTGGAATATGTGAAGGAAGGCAGCAGTTGGTTTCTTCGCGTATTTGTGGACAAGGAAGGCGGCATTGACATTGAGGATTGCGGCCGTATTAGTGAAGTATTAAGCCAGAAGCTGGACGAGAACGATCCGATTACAGATGCATACTTCTTGGAAGTATCGTCTCCAGGCGCGGAACGCCCGCTGAAGAAGACGAAGGACTTCGTTAAGGCAGTAGGCAAGCATGTGTATGTGACTACATACGAATCCATTGGCGGACTGAAGGAGTTCGAAGGAGTTCTCACTTCCTTCGATGAACAGACGGTTGTCGTTCAAGTCGGCAAGAAGGAACATGCAATTCCGTATGAGAAGGTAGCGAGCGCACGTCTTGCTATCGTTTTTTAGGACGATTGTAATCAACGATTGGATATCGTTCTGCTGAATGTAACATTATTGGAATGAAGCCGGATTCGGCTGAAAGGGGGAACTCACCAAATGAGTATGGATTTTATTGACGCATTGTCGGAAATCGAAAGAGAAAAAGGAATTAGCAAGGAAGTACTCATTGATGCGATTGAAGCGGCGCTGATCTCGAGCTATAAGCGAAACTTCAATACTGCACAAAATGTACGTGTAGACATCAATCGGGCAACTGGAGTAATTAAAGTATATGCACGCAAGAACGTAGTGGACGAGGTGTTGGACCCACGCCTTGAAATTTCACTTCATGCTGCTCGCGAACATAATCCGAACTACCAAATGGATGATATTTGTGAGATTGAGGTTACACCGCGTGATTTCGGTCGTATCGCTGCGCAAACAGCAAAACAAGTTGTGACACAGCGTATTCGGGAAGCTGAGCGTGGCCTTATCTATAACGCGTTCATCGACAAGTCGGATGATATCGTAACAGGTATCGTACAACGTCAGGACATGCGTAATGTGTATGTAGACTTGGGTAAAGTGGAAGCAGTTCTTCCATTGAATGAGTTGATGCCGAATGAAAAGTTCAAGCACGGCGATCGCACCAAAGCATACATTACGAAAGTGGAGAACACGACCAAGGGGCCGCAAATTATTTTGTCCCGCACGCATCCTGGACTGCTGAAGCGCTTGTTCGAGCTGGAAGTGCCTGAAATCTTCGACGGCGTCGTTGAAATAAAGTCGGTAGCTCGCGAAGCGGGTCAACGTTCTAAAATTGCGGTATACTCCCGCAACGAGGAAGTTGATCCAGTTGGTTCATGCGTAGGTCCTAAAGGTATGCGTGTCCAGACGATTGTTAATGAGCTGCGCGGTGAGAAAATTGATATCGTGCGCTGGTCAGAAGATGTAAGTGAGTATGTAGCGAATGCACTGAGCCCATCCAAAGTTGTTGATGTGGAGGTTCGTGAAGCTGAGAAAATGGCTCGTGTTATCGTGCCAGATTATCAGTTGTCACTGGCAATTGGGATTAAGGGTCAGAACGCTCGACTTGCTGCAAAATTGACTGGCTGGAAAATTGATATTAAAAGCGAGACTCAAGCTGATGAAGAAGGGCTTCCAATGTCTTCTGATGAGCAAACACCAGATGACAGCATGGAAGTAAGCGAATAAACACTGAAGGCGCGACCAACGCCATATGAAGCGGTCGTCTCCTTCAATCAGGGATGTATGACCGAATCGTAAGGGGGGATTGAGTCATGAGAACAAGGAAAGTTCCACTTCGCAAGTGTGTCGCATGTCAAGAAATGATGCCGAAGAAAGAGCTAATCCGTGTTGTGAAGACACCACAGGACGAAGTTCTAATCGATTTGACAGGGAAGAAGTCTGGACGCGGCGCATACCTATGTGGGAAGTTGTCCTGCTTCAGACTTGCACATAAGTCTCGTGCGCTTGATCGGGCTTTGAAGCATCAGGTGAACTCTGCCATCTATGAACAGCTTGCTCAAGACTTCATCAAGGTGGAGGATGAGTTCCACGCCTTGAAGGAGCAGGAGGACGATCATGAGTAAGGTAAAGTCGCAGCTAGGTCTTGCCCAGCGGGCAGGGAAGCTTGCGACTGGTGATGAGATAGTCCTCAAGGCGATTCGCAATAAGCAAGCACGCTTGGTGGTTGTTGCGGCGGACGCTTCTGACAACACGAAGAAGAAGTTTCGAGATAAATGTAAGTCGTACGGGGTGCCACTTGCTATCGGATTTACGCGAACCGAGCTCGGTGAGAGCATCGGGAAATTGCAACGGGTAGTATTGGCGGTAACGGATGATGGATTTGCGACCATGATGACGAACGGGCTGAAAACGATGTCGGAGGTGGAGTATATTGAGCAAACAAGAGAACACTAAGGACAAAACAAGAGTTTACGAATATGCCAAATCGCTTAATATGAGCAGCAAAGAAATTATTACGATACTCAAACGTCTTAACATACCAGTTAACAATCATATGAGCGTAATGGAGAATGATGCCGTGGGGAAAGTCGAGTCGTACATGCGCACGATTAAGGAGAATGCGCAGGCGAAGCGGGAAAGCAATAGCACCCCACACCCGAAAGTGAACATCAGTCAGTCGAAAACAACAGAAGCACCAGATAGAACAGCTGGCCAATCGGCAGGAAATACAAGTCAAGGCCAGTCGGATCAGCGCGACTCACGTGCTGGACAGCAGCAAATGCAACGTGACGGTCGCGACCATCAGCGCGAAGATAACCGAGGCGGGCGTGATGAACGTCAGGATCGCAGTAATCGCGGTGAAGGTCGTGACGGTCAAAAAGACCATAATAGACAGGGCGAGATAAACATTAATATGGATAATAGACAAGGCAACCAACAGGGGAATATGAACGGACAAGAACAACGTCGATCAGGTGAACAACAGCAAAACCAAGGTAACAGATCTAACGGCCAGCAAAGACCAGGCCAAGGCGCACCACGGTCAAGGCGCGGACCACGTCAAGGACAGGGT
>NZ_JMDX01000330.1:0-5276 GCF_000935845.1 Paenibacillus sp. E194 | reverse complement strand
TTCAAGTTTGTCATGCATAAATATATAATATTTTGTATTTATATAGTATAGTGTATATTGACTAGCAACTATTACATAAAGAAAGTAGTGTTGGAAATTGAATCTTTTCTTCACGTATTTACTAGCGGGGCTTGCCGTTGCAATGCCTGTAGGTGCAATGACCGTTGAAATGACGAAGCAAGGGATGAAAAAGGGATTTATGCATGGCTGGGCCGTTGGATTAGGTGGAATGACCATTGATTTTCTATTAATCGTTGCCTTATATATGGGCTTGGCTTCCGTGCTTGCCATCCCTTTTATTCAAATCCCTATGTGGCTTATCGGAGCATGCTTTTTTGATTTATTTAGGCTATGATTCCATCAAAAACTCGGATCAAGGCATTACATTGGCTGGCGATAAACCGAACACATCATTTTTCAGTTCCTACCTAAATGGACTGCTCGTCGCTATATCGCCAGGTAACCTTGTGTTTTGGATTTCCGTTTTTGGTGCGGTATTATCCGATTCGTATGATACGACACAACCGACAAAATTCCTGATCGTAGGTGCAGGAATATTAGCTGGTATCCTCCTCCATGATGTTGGGTTGCTTGCCATTGTGGCGGTCACGAGAAGAGTCATGAGCCGGACTATGATTAAGAGGATGTCTATCGTCGCAGGACTGATTTTATTTGGGTTCGCGGGGTATTTCTTATATGAGTTTATAGTAGCAATTCAAGGAATACTGTAACAAAACCTAGAGCTGTTAGGGCTCTAGGTTTTTTGCTTTTGTATATAGAAGGATGTGTTTTATTTCTGAAATGTCGACTCATTGAAGCGAGTATGACTATTTCTCCTGAAGTGTGCTCCTTTTACATGCTTCAGATGGGCGACGATTATGAAGGAAACGATGACAAGCAAAAACCATGAGCTGAATTTCCCCCACTTTACGAGATTCCAGCCGTTTGTCTGATGTGGATAATACCATGCGCCCAAGAAAGTCCCGATGTTTTCAGCCACCCATATAAAAAATCCGATTAAGAAGAACGACAGGACAAGCGGCATTCTTCGTGTCACGCCCAATACGGTATATTCGACGTAGGTTCTAAAGAAGATGACGAATAGCAAAATCACCAAAAGCCAGCGCAAATCGTATATGAAGTGATGAGTCATGAAGTTGAAGTAAATCGCAGCGCCTAGCGGAATCGTAAACCAAGCAGAAGGGTACCGATTTACTTTGACCTGCAGTCGTCGCCACGCTTGACATAAGTAACTTGCCACACTTGCATACATGAATCCGCTATATAGAGGAACACCAAGTACTTTAGACCATCCGTCTTCCGGATAAGCCCATGACCCCATGTGGACTTTGAATATTTCAAGTGCAAGCCCGATCAAATGGAACACACAGATTACTTTACATTCATCCATTGTTTCTAGCCCAAACCGGATCATTAGAACCTGCGCCAAGATACAAGCAAGCAATAGAAAATCATAGCGGTGCATGAATGGAATCTCAATGACCTTCGTGAGTGCCAACATCGCGAAAATATAAGCGGGGAACAAGCAGGACATTGCCTGCTGCCAGCCAAAATTGAGGAATGATTTTAATTTAAAAAGGTTATTCATAGTTATCTCCTACCTTGTGTTCGTGAAAAATGAAGTTTGAACAGTTATACGAGGTGTCTTATTAGGTATTATCCTATTCAAAAATATGCTTTTAGTCAATAAAAATTATTGTTATACAATAAAAATTATTGCTAAAGTTGATGAATGTGTATATTCGATATGGTATAAATTTCTCAAAAAAAGGGTTGATAAGAATGAACAGTGGTGTGGTTGTTTCGATGAAGATAAGGGGAGGAGTTCGAATTTTTTGAATAGAAATGAGCGTTAATTTTAACTTCCAACTTATTAGGCCGAATATGGATGCAAACAGAGGTGTTCCGTATGGGGGTATCGTTATGCTCGGTCTTGTTCATAAAGCCAGGCCACTCCTGCAAAAGAAAGGTACTGCTTCTTTTCTAGATGAATTGTTCAGATACTAGTCAGTAAATGATATGGAATAAGGAGAAAGTAAAATGCCCCGCTCCCTTCATGAAAAGAAGAGAACGAGGCATCATGTTAATGTCTTAATGAAAATCACGGAACAAACCAATAACTTTGCCCAGAATCGTTACACTTTGTAAGCGAATCGGTTCATAGGTTGGATTCTCAGGCTGCAAGCGGATATGATCCTTCTCACGATAGAAAGTCTTAACCGTTGCTTCATCATCTTCAGTCATGGCTACCACGATATCACCGTTGTTCGCTGTCTGCTGCTGACGCACGATGACAAAGTCGCCATTATGTATACCAGCCTCAATCATACTATTACCCATGACCGACAACATAAATACATTCTCGTCATCTCCCACCATATGCATAGGAAGAGGGAAGTAATCTTCAATATTCTCTGTTGCGGTAATTGGCTCGCCTGCAGTTACTTTCCCAACGACTGGCACGCGTGCGAAGGAACGAGAGAAGTCTGTTGAACGTTCAGATTGATCATGGCTGAGCAGTTCAATAGCACGAGGCTTCGTAGGGTCACGTCGAATGAATCCCTTCTTCTCGAGTCTATCAAGATGACCGTGAACAGTGGAACTGGATGCTAGACCAACGGCTTCGCCTATTTCACGAACAGAAGGCGGATAACCTTTAGCTCGAACTTCATCACGTATAAAATCAAGGATAGCTTGTTGACGACTTGATATTTTAGACAAGGGTATCAACTCCAATGAATACTCTTTTGACAAAATTATACCACAGAACCTCCGTTCGTACAAACATAAGTTCTAAAGATTCTGATGAAAAAGATTGTGAGAAGATCGTAAATTACGAGAGAGAGCCAGGAGAGAGTTAGATGAGACTAAATGCTTATTTTCGATAATACAAAAAGGGGAACGAACGTTCTAGAAATATATTGACTCAAACGTGTGTTCGTGTTAGATTGATTATACAAGATAACAGAACAAGTGTTTGGGAGATGAGTCATTTATGATGTATACAACATATCGTTCAATTTATAAGGTGTCGACAACAGCTTCACAACCTATCCAGAAGAAGCGTTTGTTTCCTTTACGTGTTCGATTCATCATGAGCCTGATTGTATTGTTGTTCATTACTTGTGGAAGCATTGTTCAAGCGCTTGGCATGGATGATAGCCAAACGGAAATTGTAAATGGAGCTGCTGTGGAACGCGTACTTGTTCAACCTGGAGATACACTCTGGGGGATTGCATCCTCTTATAAGCCAGAACATACGGATATACGTCAGTTTATATATGAAATCGTTGAGATGAATCAATTCAAAGGTGATATCTTACCGGCAGGAGAAGTATTGCTCGTTCCGATCCGGTGAGTCGGGGCATTGTCGAATATACGGTTGAGAAGCTTTGCATTCCTATACATAAGAGCAGACGGTTGGAGGCCCGAAGAGGCCTCTTTTTTGCAATATAAGAGCTTTGTTGCTGCTTGCTTGACAAGCTGTTACCTCCATGTCAAAGTAGAACATATGCTTACACACATGGAGGTACCTGATGAATATCGACAAGCTTATTGCACGAATTAATGAATTGGCTCGCAAACATAAGACAGTTGGGCTGAGCGATGAGGAAATGGAAGAACGCGCGAAACTGCGCGAGGAATATTTGGTTCTATTCCGAAAGCAGGTACGCAATCAATTAGACACTATTCGCTATGTAGAAGATGAAGAAGGAACAGATAACTCTGGTTCGAACGGGATCGTTCATTAAATGAACCTTCATCGATAACGATGGATTCACATTATTCGTTTACTATACAGGGGGTTGCGAATTCATGTCTCGCAGTTGGGAACGTAAAGTCCGTCAAAATAGTGAAAAGTTAAACAAACAGCGAATGAAGCAAGGCAAGCCGACGTTCGCTGCTGGCAAGCCTGCGCACGAAGAATTTAAAGGACGCAGCTTCATTATGCCAATCGCTTTAATCGCCTTCGCCATTATATATGGATTGTTGGGCGGTATCATTACGGACAATCAATATCCAACTCTATATTGGATCACGATCGTGTGTTACGTCGGATTGGGAATTATATTATTCCTGAGAAGACCATTTCTTCGTGTTGGAGCAGGCGAGGTATCAACGATTCGCTGGAATCGCCTCCGTACTTTGTCTACAAAGGATATGAAGAAGATTGCGATCCAACCTGGTTATGTTGTTATTGAGCACACGGGGAAAGGTGCGAATTGGATTTTCTCGCGAATGCTGAATCGATATGATACGAATGCAATGGGGGAACGACTTCGTTCCTTCGCAAATCAACATCAGATTGAATTCGAAGATACATCGAAGAAAGACTCGAACAAATAAAGAAATCCGATATCGTAATTTAGAGGATTCGTTATCATTGTCGCTGTGATGGGAGAGATGAAACTTGGCTATTCGTGCTGTACTGTTCGATCTGGATGATACTTTGTTATGGGATGAGCGTTGTGTTGAGGAAGCTTTTGCTGCAACTTGTAAATACGCGCAAGATAAGACTGCGGTCAATGCAGAACAATTGGAAGTCTTTGTTCGCCAAGCCGCTCGTGAATTGTATGCCTCTTATGAGACCTATCCTTTCACACAGAACATTGGGATTAATCCCTTTGAAGCGCTGTGGGGGAGATTCGCTGAGGGAGAACATCCTGAATTTCGCTTGTTGGAACAGCTTGCGCCGATGTATCGACAATCTGCATGGACACAAGGTCTTCAAGCCGCTGGTCAACCTAATGATGCATTAGGTGCCGAGCTGGCGGAGCGATTTATGAGTGAACGTCGTTCTCGTTCGTATGTGTACGATGAGACATATGAGGTGCTGCGGCAATTGATTGCGCAATATCCACTTTTGTTGTTAACGAACGGATCGCCTGATTTGCAGCAGGAGAAGCTGAATGGAGAGCGTGAGCTTCTATCCTATTTCGATCATATCGTTATCTCCGGACATCATCCCAAAGGGAAGCCTGATCCAGAGCTGTTCAAGCACACGATGTCATTGCTAGGAATCGAACCGCATGAAGGGATCATGATTGGCGACAAATTAACGACGGATATTCAAGGCGCGCAGAATGTTGGTATGCATCATGCGTGGCTGAACCGCAAAGGCGTTGAATTGTCCGGCAATATTCATCCTGAGTATACGATTGCAAGCTTGCGTGAAATTGAGCAAATTATTGATGAGATAAATTCGAAGGAATCATAATTGGCGGGGATGTAATTACTTACTCCGCGTGTATGAC
>NZ_JMDX01000329.1:0-5316 GCF_000935845.1 Paenibacillus sp. E194 | reverse complement strand
GCGGTTAGCAGCCGGTGATGTACAGGTATTACGGCATAAAGGCAAGCGTCAGAAGCCTGTGGAAACTAGAGGTCGGTTCATGGTAGGGACACCAATTAGCAAGCGTCCCAAAGAGGTTCGCAAGCGTGAAACCTTCGGCCACTGGGAACTGGATACCGTTGTCTCTAGCCGTGGCAAAAGCAAAGCTTGTGTAGCCACTTTTATTGAGCGCAAGACACGGCACTATTTCGCATTGAAAATGCCTGACCGTACCGCCTATTCAATGGAGGTTGCCTTTGGTGTGATTATCAGCCAATAACCTCAAGCTGCCTTTCAAACCGCTACCGTAGATCGCGGGAAAGAGTTTGCTTGTTATGCCAACCTTGAGAACTTTCATAACCTCAAAGTTTACTTTGCAGATCCGTATTCATCCTGGCAGCGAGGCTCTAATGAGAACGGAAATGGTCTTCTTCGAGAATTCTTCCCAAAGGGCCATGATTTTGCTTTGGTCACCGATGAAGATTTGGCCAAGGCTATCTTTCTCATTAATAATCGTCCCCGTAAATGTCTCGGTTGGATGTCTGCTCACGAAGCTTTCATGGATGAACTGTCGCACTTAGCTTGACAATCCGTCGTTTAAGAAAAATATGGCACAGGCTTAACAAGGATCATCGAAAATTTTGTGTAAACTCTATTTTTACCCTCTCCCAACAACAAGATCGTACAACAACCAAACAAACCAAACGCTTGATAAACCTTCAAAGCTCTTTCTCACTTGCATCGTAAGTAGGGATGAGCTTTTTTGCATGCTCAAAATCAAGGAGGACGAAACGGAACTTACACCAACAAACCACCACTAGTGACAACAAACTTACTAATCTTAGAAGGCTTATTCCAATTTGAAGCAAGAAGAATTAATAGGCTTTTTCTATGTAAACATTAATTAAACCCTCATAGAATATAGGCTTACGGTTTGCGATACTGCTTGGCAAAGTGTTCACCGATGCGAGAGGCTGGAGAAACCCGGAGACCAAAGAATCATTAGTACGATTCTTGCTGACTCTCAACAAAGGGATGGAGATGGCAGCGAGCAAAATCCCGCAAGATGTCCGAGTAGCAAATCGTAATTTATCGAAGGCGCTGGATTTCTACAGTTCCATCGATAGATGGGATTTGCCTAATCGTTTTCGAGTTCAAGATATTGATCCTGTCTTATTCGACCATCAAATAATTGATATAAAACAATATAATGCATGGGAAGATCAGCATTTAACACCAGAGCAGAAAAATGAAATCGCGAAGCTCATATATGAAAGATTCAAGGATGACACAGATATAGCGACTCAGAACTACTTCTTTGTCGTGGAGCATACCAGTGAAGGGGTTGACGCATTAGCTGGTGCTATTGGCGCTAGAGCTGCCCGCAGTCGTAATCCACAACCGCCAATCAAGCCGCAAGGAATATCGAAAGGAAGCAATATTAAGGGAATTAAGGTAAACTGGGGTCAAGCGACGACGTTTATCAATGATAGATTTGAAGCTTTACAAAAGTCCGTTGGGCAATTGCCTAAGAATAAGCTGGCGTACGATGGGCCAAATGTGAACTATAAATCGTCAACGCAGAAGCCTCTTGAACCGACGAAGAATCAGATTGAGGTGCGGAAATATTATCCGGGGACCGAGCCGGAGAATTCAGCGTCGGGATCCGCTTCGGGCAAAAGCAAGAAGGCAAGTGATGAGGGGACTCGAAAAGCTGATGACTTTGCTACGGAGCCCTTTTTACCTGATGAGTACTATAAAAATAACTATGCTCCAATGCAAGGAACCCCAGGAGATAGAATTGATTTTAGTCGTTTAGGTTCGAGTGGACAAGTAGAAAAGTCTAGAGTCATTTATGATCATGCAGGAAAGCAAAAGTATAGGGTGGATTATAGTGATCATGGTAATGCAAAACATCATCCCAATCCACCGCACTTGCATGAGTACATTTATCAAGATGCAGGGAAAAACATCAAAGAAAAAATTGTGTATATGCGAGATTCTTCGACGGGGAGAATGAGGAAAAGTCAAGTGGATCGTAAGACAAATGAAATAATTTTTATTGATTAAGGAGCGATAAAATCAGTGTATATCAAAAATATTGAGATGATAACTAATACACTTAACGATTCGTGGGTATATGAGCGAATTGTAAAAATAGAATACAATGTTGAAGATGATTTTGAGGGTAATTATATCGGGACACTGGATCTTATTTTTCATGTTACCCTATTAAAGACAAAGGAGCCATTCAAAATAATGATTAGATATCATGATGTTGAAGATTTAACGATACGAAAAGCAACAACTCTCCCTTTGTCAGGTGACTTAATAGTTCATGATATGAAGGAACAGGGTTTGGTAAGTAACCAGCGCTACCATGTACATGATGATAGTGGGTATGGTGAAAATGATGGATTTCAATTTATCGATTTTCATTGTAATTCAATTGAAGTGATTTCGGTAGAAGAGTTTTATATGTAATATAAAGCGAATTGTCATTTATTTGATTTTTGATTGGCTTTAGGCCTTTTGAAGTATGTGACAAAATATATTAAAAATCACTTGAAAGTCAATAACAGTATTGTACAATCCGCTCAATATACTAGACACTAAATAACTTGACAACTTGATACACTTTAAAAAGCTTACTCTATCAATATTAGTGGAAGTAAGCTTTTTCCATGTCAAGAAACATTAATAGAAGGATGATGTATAGTGAGCAAGATCACGTAAGATAGAAATTTATCGAAGGTACTGGATTTCTCGCTAAGCTGATATTTTAAAAAATCACGGATGATAAAGATTTAGCGATTTTGTCGTGGCATACCAATGAAGGGGTTGACGCATTAGCTGTCTGCTAGTGCCTTGAAAGTTGACCAAATCGAGAAGTATATAGACACGAATCATAAAGATTTTTGAATCCAGAGAACAGAAACGTGATTGTATACATTGAAGTGCCACTAGTTAATCTAGCCCCTGAACAATTATAAAAACTGAATAAGATTAAGGATATGGGGGCGATTGTAGTAAACTCATTTGGAGAATTGAAAGGAGTTTTAAAGTAAATGGGGATTTCATCATTTTTTTAGTTGAAAGAGACAAATATTCACCAGACAACTTACTATCATCAGTAATGGTAGCTGCATTTCATTCTGACGCTATGCTTTACTACAGAAATGAAAAGTATTTTACAGAAGAAAACCACTTCAAATATACAACTATAAGTATTATGCAGGATCTAGATATTGATGAGAATAAGTTCTTAATATACATTATGGAGTAAAGAATGATGGGCTTGAGTTTTATAATAATGGACAGTATCTAGGGTTGGATTCATCCCTTTCCTTATGTCAAGTTGGTTGTATCGAGGATGTACACGATAACGAGAAGTTGCTTCTAAGTTTCGTTTATGAATACTTAAAATTAAATCCGATGCAATATTATTGGTTGGGAGATTACAATTGGGTTTATAGTTGGGAAGATATGCGAAAATTGAAATCGTTGCCCTATGACCCTAATTGGTGTTATAAGAATCCTAAAATGATTTAGACTTTAAAAGAGCCATGCTCTCAGGAAAGACGACTATAATGTTAACTAGTGTGAAGAATTTAGATTTAGAATTCAGGAAAAATAAAGAATAATTTAATAACAAGCTCAATGAGATTTTGATAAATAACTTAAACGGCCTATTCCAGTTTGAAGCGAGGAGATGGAATGGGTTTTATTATGTGTATTTTTGATTCCGCCCCAGAATTTAGGCTTGCGATACTGCTTGGCAAAGTATTCACCGATGCGAGAGGCTGGAGAAACCCAGAGTCAGCAAGAATCATTAGTACGATTCTTGCTGACTCCCAACAAAGGGGTGGAAATGGCGGCGAGCAAGATCCCGCAAGATGTCCGAGTAGCAAATCGTAATTTATCGAAGGCGCTGGATTTTTACAGTTCCATCGATAGATGGGATTTGCCTAATCGTTTTCGAGTTCAAGATATTAATCCTGTCTTATTTGACCATAACGTTTGGGATGGTTCAAAAGAATGGGATGTTCCGGGCACTAAACATAGGATATTAGAGAGGACTGACGGAAGATTTGGCTATGTAGTTGATCATGATTACAGTAAGCCCAAATTATTCCCATCGCCTTGGTTTCAAGATGGCGGGAAATTCAAACCATAAGAATGGTTAATGGAGGAAATAAAGTGGGAATTAAATTCTCTATTCTTGATGAGGAAAGTGAATTAGTAATTGGATATTGCAAAGAAATAGAGGGGCTGGATGGTAAGATTTATTTTGATGGGGATTTAGCTTACCATAAAATTGAACTGAAACAGTTTGTTTTTTGTCAGAAATTTAAAGAATACCTTGTTAAAAGAAAAGAATCGATAAGTAGGTTAGTCTATATTTGTATCATTGATAATGATACAAATCCAATTGGAAAGTTTCGTTTTTCTATTTATGATGATATTTATTATCATAAAACTGGAGTTCCAGAAAGTGCTTCGGATGTTACTTGGAGGGGCTCTTTAAATGAAATATTATCTAATAAAGAAATCGAAATTTGGAACAATTGGAGGATCTCTCCCCCATTGAAAAAGAATGAATGGTCTAGTCTTTCTGAAGACGAAAGAAGATCCTGGTTAAAAGTTGTAAAAAATTATAATATAAATAAATCGGAATGTAATGAAATGCAGGAGGGAATTTTTCACCTAGATGGAACATTTGTAACGGATTATCCATCTTTCTTTTGTGCATTAGGAGAAGCTATTAATGGGCCTGGAGGTTATTATGGATTTGATATTTGCTCTCTAATTGATTGTTTTTATGGAGGATTTGGTGCAACCGCACCTTTCACCCTTATATGGAATAATCATCAGATAGCAAGAAAATTCTTGGATATAAATTCTTGGGTCAAAGAAATTAACTATAAGAGGAGTTGGGACGATAAACTTATAGATAAGCCAGAATTCGAAGAGGTAGGGAATAGACCCCTATTCCAAGCACTTATTGAGAATATGGAAAATGAAGGTGTAATATTAGTGCTGAATTAACAATTTTTTATAATCAATGAATTTATCTATATAAGTTGAATTTATGTTTGACGGATTGTAATATGAAGTGCGAAAGCTAGAAAATAAAAAGGCCCATGTGAGTTTCATGTAAAATGGGAGTTACCACACAACCATTCATACAGGAGAACTAACATGAGCTACTCCCATCTTAGCATAATTGAACGTAGTAAACTAGAAACTCTTCTTCGACTCGGCTGGTCGACACGAGAAATTGGACGTGAATTAGGC
>NZ_JMDX01000328.1:0-5343 GCF_000935845.1 Paenibacillus sp. E194 | reverse complement strand
TGTGGAAAGGAACCTTGATTCATAGGATCGAAGGTTCCTTTTCCTTGTATGATCTGACATTCCACAGCAAAGGAGTTATGCCTGTCCTTGGAGGCTTGCATAATAGGTGCCATGTTGAAGTAAGCTTCGGTGCGTGCCATGCTCCGCAACGGCTCCCTCCTTCATGACGAAGATAATATCCGCATTTTCCACGGTCGACAAGCGGTGGGCAACCATGATGGTCGTCCTCCCCTGCATCAACTGCTGCAATGCCTTTTGCACCCAGTGCTCCGATTCCGTATCAAGCGCCGACGTCGCCTCATCAAGGAGCAGGATCGGTGCATTTTTGAGCAATGCTCGTGCAATTGCGATCCGCTGGCGCTGCCCGCCGGACAAGGAGGCGCCCCGCTCCCCTACTGAAGTCTGATATTGATCTGGCAGCTCCTCAATAAAATGATGGGCGTATGCGGCTTGCGCTGCAGCCACCACTTCCTCATGAGATGCTTGCGGGTTGCCGTAGCGGATATTCTCTTCGATTGTTCCGCTGAACAAAAATGCTTCCTGCGGCACATAGGCAATCAATCTGCGAATTTCCTCCAGCGTATAGTGCCCGAATGATTTGCCTAGGAGACGAACATCTCCTCTTTCAACCGGATAAAATCCGAGCAATAGCTTGATCAGTGTGCTCTTCCCACTGCCGCTGGCGCCAACGATAGCTGCTACTTGTCCCGGATATACCTTCATCGAGACTTGGGATATGGCTGTTTTTCCAGCAGCATAGGAGAATTCAACATCATCTAGTTCGAGCATCGGTGCTGCCGTGTTGGTATGACTATCGATGTCGTCGGCCTTTTCAATTGTACCAGTTTGTTTCACAGTGTCGTTGTTCAGATCAGGTCTAAGGGTCATATCACGTATGCCATCATCGCTCTTGATCCCACTGCCGAATCTCACCGGCTCTTCTTCTTCATGAAGCAGCTCCTGAACACGTCTTGCACCAGCCAATGAGTTTTGGATAAGCGACATCGTAGTGCCGACATTCATGAACGAATGAGTCAAGTGAATTTGCAGTACGGCCAATGCCGCTACCGTCCCCATTGTAATGAACCCGTATGCATACAGCAAACTCCCAATAACAATAATTCCGCAAAACGTAATGTAACTGACGAAATGATTGACCGCTGCGAGCAGACCCTTCTTATGGGCAATTTGACTCGATAGTTCCGTTACTTGCTCGTTCAGCGCTTCATATTGTCCATAGATCGGCTGAATGCGGAACAGCTTTACCAACTGAATCCCTCCAAGGAAATCGGAGAATTTCTCAGTCAGCTTAGCGGTCACATGCAATTGGCGATCATATAGATTCCGCACCGTATTTACGAATCGCGAGCTAATATAGAAGGATAAGAGCAGCACGAGTAAAGAAACGCAGGCAAATTGCCAGTGCAGCGCGAACATCATGATGATTGAACCAAAACTAATCATAATCTCGAGCAGCATGGCGAACAGGATGCCGCAGTAGGTCACTTCCAGTGTCGACACATCATTATTCATCCGGGACAGCAGCTCGCCGTTGTGAGTTCGCTCTAGCATTGACATTCGCAGGCTGCACATCTTCCGATACAAGCGCTCACGTATGTTCGCCAGCGTCAGTTCCACACTTCGATGGAACAAATACGTGAACGGCGGAGCTATCAGGTTCAATAGCAGGATGGAGCCCCCCAAAATGTACAGTCCTCCATACATAAGGGATATATCATTTGACTCGGCATAATTAACTAGACTCTGCACTAACAAGCTGAAGGATAAAATAAACAGGGTGTTTACGGCGCCGCTCGCAATCATACCAATGTAATAATGCAGCTTGTGCTTTTTGCTCATGAAATTCATCATGCCGACTATTTCTTTCCCGTATGAAATCATGTCAGATAGTTTCACGTGCAGGCCACCTCCTCCCGCCCTGATGGCTCAGCAGAGAATTGTCGATGATATAAGCTGGCGTAAGCGCCGCCCTTGTCCAATAATTCATCGTGCGTTCCCGCTTCGACGATCCCTCCGCCTTCCATCACCCATATTTCATCTGCGTGTTGAATGGTTGACAAGCGATGCGCGATGACGATCGTTGTTCGGTCTTTCATGAGCGTGTCGAGCGCTTGTTGAACGAGATGTTCAGACTCCGTATCCAAGGCAGATGTCGGCTCATCGAGCAGCAGTATAGGCGCATCCTTCAAGATCGCTCGCGCAATCGTAATTCGCTGCCGCTGACCACCTGACAGCAAGCCTCCACGCTCTCCGACCTCCGTCTGATAGCCATCCGGGAGTTCCATAATAAAAGAGTGCGCATGAGCAGCCTTAGCTGCCTCGACAATATGATCAAACGCAGCATTAGGCCTGCCGTATCCGATATTGTCGGCTATCGTTCCGCTGAACAAGTAGGAATCCTGCGTGACGACAGACAGGTTCGAACGCAACTCTTCTGGATTCCAATCCGATACGGAATGTCCATATACGCGTATCGTTCCTCCGTTGCTAGGCAATGAATAAAATCCACATATCAGCTTTATTACAGTGCTCTTCCCGCCACCGCTGGCGCCGACTAACGCCACGGTCTTCCCCCGCTCCACCGCGAAATTCAAATTTCGAAGCAATAGCGGTGAATCCTTCTCATAGGCAAAGCTAACCTGTTCAAAGGCGATCGGCATTTGATCCCGTATGCCACCATCATTCAAACTGTCGTCTGCAAGCTTCTCTCCTTGCTGTTCGGCAGGTTGGGACGCAACATCATAGATCCGCTTCAATGCACCGCCCATCTCGAACGTATGTGTGATAAGTGTAGGAATGTTTTGCAGCGGCTCGAGACATAGATTGAGCAGGTAAAGAAATGTAATCAGCTCTCCTGTGCTGAACGAGCCTTGTGAAATTAAATAACTTCCATATAGAACGGAAAAGATGACCGGACTCATCATAAGCGTAAATAAGATTGGCGTAATGATGGCTTCTCTTTTGCTGACGGCAAGCTTCTTGAGTAGGGTGAGCTGCAGCAGCGATTGATAGGAACGGAACAACAAGCCTTGCAGCAAATAGCTTTTGACAAGCACCATGCCGTTCAATGTGTCCTGCACGATGGCATTCATCTGTCCCGTGCTCTCCTGTGCTTCTTCTGTCAATTGCTGCAGCTGCTTGCCAATCCACTGAGATACGAATAAAGAAACTGGCACAAGTAATATGCTTAGCAGCACAAGCTCCCACCGGATCCAGAGTAAATAAGCAAAACATCCGATAAACAGCAGAGGATGATAGAACCATTGCGGCAAGTCGCGTATCATGAACTGGTTTATGATTTGCATGTCATTTGTGAATCGTGAGACCATATCACCCGAGTGCTGCTTATCCAAATAATGGACAGGAAGCTTCCCGATATGACGCATCATAGAGTTGCGTACATCCCGCATTGCACGGGCGCTCCCTTTTTCAACCCCGAATGTCATCATGTACTTCGCGGGAACGCCTACTGCAATAACGACAAGCACCATATACACGGTATTGACGACTACCTGCCCATCCCCTCGTTCAGCCTTGGCGGTCAGTTGTTGAATCAAACTGCCCGTCCATATTTCGATCAACGCCGCAGTAATGGCACATAGCATACCAGCAATTAACCAGCCCTTGTGCGACTTCGCGAATGATACTAGCCATGCCACGGACTTCCATAGGGTAAACACACCTTTTTCTTTTCGCTGCTTCACGATACGGTCTCCCCTTTTTGTCCCATAGTCGCGGCACCGCTCACAAACTGCCCCCTTCGCCAGCATTCAAGCTTTGCCTCGACGAAGTCGAGCAGTCTGTGCGCATAAGCAGGCTATGAGCATCAGTTGGCCTGTGTACTTCAGTTAGCTGTGTACTTGTTAGCTGTGTACTTGTTAGCTGTGTGTATCAACAAGCTGTATGCATCAGCGTCCTTTGTACTTCAGCAGTCTGTGTGCATTCAGCACCTTATCGCCAACTGGTGCAGACTTGCAAGCATGCCTTTCTTCATCAAGTGCCAGAAATCTGTACAACTAGTGGGTAACCATTGTTTGCTCGAGAATATGTCGAATGATTGCTTGCATGACGTTAGCGTTCGCTTCTAAGAAAGGCGGTTGAAGCACATCTTCGTGCACACCGCGGAGGTTGTATTCCACATACCTGCCGCGAGTAGCCTCCTGCCATGTTGCGAGCTGCTCCCCATCTGCCTGGTTCACCTCGGATGGCTCCGCCATCAGTGCATGAATATTGGCATCGATGATATCGGAGTTAACGAGTTCAGTCGCGTACGACCAGTACGCCCTCATCTTGTTCTTCACCTGATCGCGGAGAAGCGGATGGTGAACCAGCATTTCTTTCAGCTCCTCCACACCATCAATCATCTGATCAATGTCGCCGTCGAATTCGTCTACTTCATGCACCTTCAGCTTCCGCAAGGAATCAATCATGATGACATCCGATACCGGATACCCTCTGGACTCCAGCGCTTTCGCAACCTCGAACGTCAGGTTGCCGCCTAGAGAATAACCGAGCAATACAAATGGCGGCTGCGGTTGAACAGCAAGGATAGCATCTACGTATCGTTCAAGCAGTTCCTCCCGAGTATCAGCATCATCGATAAAGTCGATGCCATGCAGGATGCAGTGATGATCCAGTTGCTTAGCCAGCTCCAAGTAGCTGAGACCGTAGCCAAGTCCCGGAGGGAAGCAGAAGACAGGGATATGACCGTTTTCGTTCAATTTCATAAAATGATTTCCTGCCTTGCCTGCAAGTTCGGATTTCAACATCTCGTACGCCATCGCTTCAATTGTCGGTTCCCGGAATACGCTGTGAATTGGGATTTCAACCTCAGTCTCGGTATAGACACGCTCTACAAGCTTCATCAGGCTTAAGGAATGTCCGCCAAGCTCGAAGAAATTATCCTTAACGCCTACCTGACCAAGCCCGAGCACCTCCCTCCATATGTGAGCGAGCAGTACTTCTTGTGGCGTGCGTGGAGCCACGTATTCCGAAGCCGCCTGCACATGCAATTCAGGAGCCGGAAGTGCCTTCCGGTTCACCTTGCCGTTCGGTGATAATGGAAGCTTATCGAGCTGTACGAAGTAGGATGGAAGCATGTATCCCGGGAGCTCCTGAGCCAAAGCTATCCGCATCTCACCAGCCGTAATCGGACGACCTGCTACATAGTAAGCGCATAGGCGCTTCTGCCCGTCACTTTCCTCCCTGACGATGACCACAGCTTCTTGGATTGCCTCAAGGTCTAACAGATGAGCTTCGACCTCACCAAGCTCGATTCGATAACCACGTATTTTCACCTGATCGTCTATCCGTCCCACATAC
>NZ_JMDX01000327.1:0-5361 GCF_000935845.1 Paenibacillus sp. E194 | reverse complement strand
TAAACATGCATTATTTTGATAATAACAATAGTTTCATCGGAAGCGAGACGGTATTTGAATATGGAGGAAACGTAAGTTGGCTTAGTATAAATGAGCAGGTACGACCTGTAGCTAAGACAGTACGAGCCCGGCTTCATTTTACTATTATAGCGTTAGACAACGATGCATCAGTAAGCCTAACGGTGGACTCCGTGACATTCCAAAAAGGAGAGCAGAACAATCTGCTATTCAACCCTGGATTTGAAAGAAATACAAGAACAAGTGGAATCGCAGATGGCTGGGGGAATTGGGGATCTGCAGGGGTACCAGCCCATTACCGAGTAGTTACCACCCCGGTGTCAAGTGAGAAGCAAGCGCAGCAAATGGCTATCTCTAATTTACCTAAAGATGGAATGCATAACTTCTTTCAAGACGTAGCAGTAACAGGTGGTCAACCTTATACACTTAGCGCCCAAATTGCAACAGCAAATCTAAGTAAAGCCAAAGTTCAGGTCATTATGCATTATTTTGACGTTAACAATAATTTCATTGGTAGTGAAACGCCATTTGAATATAGTGGGAACACGGTGTGGTTAAGCATTAATGAACAAGTGTGTCCCGTAGCCAAGACAGTAAGAGCCAGAGTTCATTTTAATGTTCTAGCGGTTGACAACAATGCATCAGGAATCGTAACGGTGGACTCCGTGACATTCCAAAAAGGGGAGCAGAGCAATTTACTAATCAACCCCGGATTTGAGTCGAATACAAGAACCAGTGGGGTCGCAGATGGCTGGGGCAATTGGGAATCTGCAGGGGTAAATGCAAACTATCGGGTAGTAACTTCACCTGTGTCCAGTGGTAAGCATGCACAGCAAATGAGTATCTCTAATCTACCTAAAGATGGAATGCATACGTTTTTCCAAGACGTAGCCGTAACAGGTGGCCAGCCTTATACGCTAAGCGGTCAAATTGCGACAGCAAGTCTAAGCAAAGCCAAAGTTCAGGTCATCATGCACTATTTTGACGTTAATAATAATTTTATCGGAAATGAAACGCCATTTGAGTACAGTGACAATACGGGCTGGAAGAGTTTTCAGGTGCAAGTAAAGCCACCAGCTAATACGGTGCGGGCTAGAGTCCATTTTAATCTCTTAGCACTAGAAGACAGAGCTTCCGGGACAGTAACTGTAGACTCCGTCATTTTTCAACGCTTAAAGTAAAAACAAGAGATATATTGAAGATAAGCAAATTGAAATAAGATCAAGAAAAAGAAGGATGGTTGCGTACCATCCTTCTTCATGTTTTTGTAACAATATTGTTGTTCAAGATTATTTCTTAATAAGTGAAATCGCATCGGCATAAGCCTCTCCAACAGCATCCGAATCGGCTACTACCCTTACAATTATCTTCGTCGTATTTGGCTTCGTTCGTATCTTCACAGTGGCTTGTCCCCATTGTCCCTTCGGGGAAACATATGCTGCATCCCCATCGTATACTCCTACATTTTGATTGTCGAATTCATAGGTATCCACATAGAAGCTTCCTTGCTTCAAGTTGTTGTAAATATTAGCTCGAAGCTCATACTCAGTATCTGGTTTAACCGGAATGAAGAAGCTGTCGCTGGAAGTACCGCGTATGGGTGTATCCGAGTGAAAGCGAATGCTATGTGAGCCTTCATGCGACAAATGAGTTGAGATGGCCATAGTCGGGCTGAAATTCCAGAAATAAGTTCCCTGCTCGAAGCTTGAGTTCGGAAGCAAGTTATGTGACTTCGTTCTCTTTATCTGGTTTCCTATGGAATCATAGGCATATTCGATTCGGTAGTCTGTATGCAGGGCATCAAGCAGCTGATTTGCTGAGTTGTATGTATAATACTGATTTGCAATAGAGGGCTTAGGGATATGAGCTATTTTGACTTCTTTTTTGATCATATCACCAAACCATGCAACGCCATCCTGCACCATTCGCCAGTCGGTAACGAACACTCCATCATGGGATGGAGCAACCATTTTAAAAGTGAATGTCACGGTATCACCGTATTTCACAGTGCTCCCGTTAGGAATGACGTGTCTGCCAATGGCAAATGGATCGCCGTCATCAACGGCTCCGAGGCGAACGGCGGTTGCTTCTGACCAATCCTTCTTGCCTGTATTCTTGACCGTAACCGAAACTTCATGCGAAGAGCCTGGGATCATTGATTCTGGAATGGTATTCGAGACGATTTTAGCACTTAATTCTTGGGCAGGTGCGATGCTGAGATCGTCAAAATAGCTTCTGAAATACCCGGTCTCCGAAGCCTCGTGGTCGTCATAGGTGACAAGTATTTCCTTAATTGTTTTTCCTGTGTGTGGAGATAAATCGACCTCGACTTGAACCCACTGATTTAATGGATCATTCCGATATGCAGGGTGCATTGGCTGCCCTCTTGTATCTGTAATGCCGCTATCCCGCAAAGTAGACCCATCTTCGAACACGAGATCAATCGCCATTTTTTACTTTGTGTATGCTGGTAGTGATAGACCCAATAGGATAATTTCATTCCTTCGTGGATACTTATGTTCAAATTCGTATATAGCTTGAAGTAAATGAAGCTGTTCTCCGAATTACTCTGGTCTTCGCCAGCGACACGATAATATCCAACTCCACTATGAGGCTGGACTCCCAGTTCGCCATTCACAGTAGAGGCTTCTGGTGGAATTGTTGAATCATACCCCCCAACATTGGCACTGTATGCCGTCACCATTCCAAGGCTATCATTATCGTGGCTCTCGAAGGTGTTGTGAATAAACCGTGTTGATCCGTTGTCTGCGGCAACCGTCGGGATGAGAACAATAAATAATAGTAGCAATGCGAATAATAACTTTATAGATCTAATTATCATTACCCCCTGAATAAGTTGAACTCTGTTTATTTTAAATGCACATGATTAAATTTTACAGATTGAATATGTCAGTTCAACCATTTGTTTCAAATTATTAGTGGCAAAAAATTACTTCCATTTACAATGGGGGCGAGCTACTATAATTGTCTGGACGAAATCACTTTATGTATAGGAGGAATTGTAGTGTACTTCGCATCAAAAGGAAACTTATGATTTATGTGACTACAATATTTTGTCTCTTCACTATGTTATCTACTGCACATGCTAGTTTCATTGAAAAAGATTTTATAATGAAAGAAGATTTTGAGAGAGGGGTGTATACAGGCACTAAATTTACAGCAGCTTCAGGTAAAATTACGAGTGATACTGATAAAGTCGTTAATGGTAAGTATTCTGCATTCCTGTCATCACCACCTAGTGTGGAATGGAGTGAGTTTACATATACGGACATACAGCAAGTTACATTTGAGAAGAATACTACATATGCCGTTACATTTTCATATAAAGCTGTAAGAGCACCTGATCCTCAAAATCAAGGAGTATATTATTTTCTAGCTCGAAGCTCAGATTATGATGTTGCAGCGGATACAGGATGGACAGCTTGGAATGCGAAAACAGGAGAAAAAGGAACAAAGACATTTATATTTACGACAGGAAATAAGGACAACTATTACTTAATCTGGGGCATTCGCATTGGAGGAGAGTTGTCTATTGACGATATATCTGTGAAGAAAGTTAGCGAATCCTTTGAACGTGGAACTTTTGATGGAACTAAGTTTCAGGCCGCTTCTGGCATGATAACGAATGATCCATCGAAAGTCGTTAGTGGAAAATATTCAGCATACCTTACATCGGCGAAGGAACAGGAATGGAGTGAATTTGCTTATACTGATCCGAACCAAATTAAATTCGAGAAAAATACTACCTATGAAGTTACATTCTCCTATAAAGCTGTAGAAGCTCCAGATGTGAACAATAATGGAGCCTATTATTTTCTTGCACGAAGCACAGACTATGATGTTACAGCTGATACAGGCTGGAAGAGCTGGAGTGCGAAGACAGGGGAACAAGGTACGAAGACTTTCGTATTTACGACAGGAAATAAAGATAATTATTATTTGATTTGGGGAATTCGCTGGGGCGGGTCATTTTCCATAGATGATATTTATATCAAAAAGAAGTCAGAATCCTTTGAAAGAGGGACGTTCGATGGCACACGATATTGGTCTGGATCCGGGACGATTACGAGTGACCCAGATAAAGTAATTAGCGGTGCTTATTCAGCTTATCTTGCTGCTCCACATACGGCTGACTGGCTGGAATTTTCTTATTCTTCACCGTCATACCTTCGATTTGATAGAAATACTACTTATTCGGTGACCTTTACATACAAAACGATAGAACCGTCTCATGGGTTTTATTACTTTTTGGCACGAAGTACCGATCATGAGGTTGCTGCGGATACGGGTTGGACAACCTGGAATGGTCAGAAAGGGGAAACAAACCAAAAGACGGTTGTGTTTACCACGGGTGAGAAAGAAAACTATTATTTGATATGGGGGATAAGAGAGGGAGGTGCGATATCAATAGATGATATTCGCATCGATATATTGCCGTATCAATATGATCCAAACGGAAGAGTAAAGGTACAAGCCACTCCTATTCATACCATTTATTATGATTATGATTCAAATGGAAATATGCTGAGGCGTAGAGCAGAAATTAACTATCATATATAGTGAGAATCTATTATACCAGCCGCGAGTGAATTTACTTCACGCGGTCTTTTTTTACTTTTTTACTAGTTATTACGAGTGATGAAAGTTGCTAAAGAAACGATAACCCTTAACATGGAATAATATTTAAAACAACAAAAATGTGTAAGTAAATGTTTTAATTTTTACATGCCCAAAATCAAAGGTAGATAAAACGAATGGGAAAACATGAACAGGTCATGGCAGAAGAGTTGAAAAACAATAGCCAGCATAGGTAGAAGAAAAGAGATATGGTCTATTGCGTAGATAGAATTTGTTCGTATTAAACATGATTTAAAATAGTATTTGAAAAGATATTTTCAATGAAAATACGGTATGTGAATCAGTAAATATGTTTATCCAGATAATTTTATTGAGCAAACAATCAATATCAGAATTATTAGTGTTGTATGGAATTAATTTCCTAGACAATGAGTTGCTATACCATTATTTTTGGAATTGTGGGGCAAATATCCATGGAAACTTAAATAGAAATAATAGGAGGAAGTAGTTTTGAAAAAATGGTTGTCAATGATTCTTGCATATGCGCTATTGTTTACAAGTATACCTCTAGCATCAGCACAAGACTCTCCTAAGACATCGAACCAATCAACCAATAGAACAGTCACCTCTAGTGTATATGGTGCAAATGAAAGTTTTTCGGACTCAGAAGAGCTAATCACCGTTACCTCGATTACGGAAATGTTTGGGGTAGCAAGGGAATGGGTGGTCAATGAAATAGTGAAA
>NZ_JMDX01000326.1:0-5398 GCF_000935845.1 Paenibacillus sp. E194 | reverse complement strand
ATGGGCAACAACGGGGCTTGGTATCGGGGTTGCGCTTGGCTCCGCGATTGCTGGATGGATCGTGGATCATTTTGGTGTACATATGGGCTTCATGGTGGCAATTGCAGCTGGTGTGCTTGCGCTTGGCATTATGATGGGCGGTTATAAAATCCTTCGTTCAGCATACAACCTTGCGGTAGCAAGTTCTAATCCAAGTTCAGATTATTCAATGAATGTGCCGAGCAACAAAACATATGATTGCTGATAAGAGGGAATGAAATCTGACTCTGTTTACTCGTCCCATATGTGATCCAGCTTATCTGCATAGAAACGAATTGCTTTCTCAAAACTAGCAATTCCTGCATCATTCGTCGTATCTACTAGCTCTGTCAGCAGCAATTTCATCGCCTCTGCATACTCACCAACATTGTACAGTGCCATTGCGTAGAACACCTTAAGCTCCCTATGATTCGGGAATTCACTCACACCCTGGGCCAATATCTCCTTCGCATTTTTGTATTGGCCTAGGGTTCGGTAGGTACTTCCTAAGCCTAGCAAAGCTCCAGGTCGATGAGATCCATCTAAATGATTGCGGAGGGCTGCAACATAATAAGGTACTGCCTGCTTCTCTAATCCCAAGTTATCGTGAGCGCATGCCATTTGATATAGCAGTTCTGCATTATTCGGCTCCTTCTCCAGCAATTGTGCAAAGATTGTTATTGCCTGCTCGGCATGTCCTTGAGCTCTCAATTGAATGGCTTCTTCAAATTTTCTTTTCATTTCTACATCTTACTCCCCTTATTGACCAGTTGTTAAATGAATATATAATAATAGTAACAATTATTTCTTCATTTTCTAAATATAATGTGATTATCTTATTATGTGCGAAATCTTGTTTTCAACCAAAAATGCTCTTACAGTCCTCTATCAATCAGCAATGCCTTATAGCAAATGTCATCGTAAAACCTGCATTCAATAAAAAAAGGAGGAATCGTTAATGGTATCAATAATCAGTCTTGTTGCGGCCTGCATCCTATTTCTCATCAGCCTGCTCCATGTATATTGGGCATGCCGCGGTACATGGGGCACATCTGCTGTAATCCCTGAACGAAATGGCAAGCGCACATTCTCTCCACGACCCGGACTGACTCTGGTCATTGCTGGTCTTCTCGCCCTTGCAGCCGTCATGTTACTCATACGAGCATCATATATTTCCTTCAAATTCAATGCTGTTCTTCTGCAAATAGGCGTATGGATATGCGCTGTCGTATTCGCCTTGCGAGTCATAGGCGACTTCAATTATGTCGGGTTGTTCAAGCGAATTAAAAAAACAAGGTTTGCGAAAATGGATACCTGCCTGTATGTGCCGCTATGTGCTTTCTTATCGCTTGCATTTCTAGTCTCTATTTTCTTCGGAACGCAGTAATGAAATCATGATTCCTTCTACATATAACGCACTGCAAATAATAGACTCGCTTCCCCTTCCGGAAGCGAGTCTTTGTATTTCCTTCAGCGTAGCAACAACCCTTATGCCCATTCAACTAACAGGATTGCAAAATCGGGTCACATCAGGAAATTGGGTAAATGTGGGTTGACAGAAAAACCATTGGTTATATAGTTAGTTACATGAGTAATTAACCAATTTGGTGGTGTAGATATGACAGTCACAATGGACGACAGCCGCCCCATTTTTGTGCAAATTGCCGAACGGATTGAGGATGACATCATCGAAGGTCGATTGCCTGAAGAATCGCAAGTCCCTTCAACGAATCAATTTGCTTCCTTTTTTCAGATCAATCCCGCTACTGCGGCTAAGGGCGTCAATGTGCTGGTTGATGAGAACATTTTGTACAAAAAGCGTGGGATAGGTATGTTTGTATCGACAGGAGCGAGGGCAAAACTCATGGAAAAGCGGAAAGAACTTTTTTACGAACAGTATGTGGTATCCATGATCCGCGAGGCAGAGAAGCTTGGCATTTCCAAGGAACAATTAACAGACATGATTCAGAGAGGAGATCGGACGAATTGAGAACCATTGCTGAAGTTCAGGGATTAACCAAGTCATTCGGTGATGTTACTGTCGTACACGATGTTAGCTTTACACTCGAAGCTAACAAAATTTATGGCCTGCTTGGGCGCAATGGCGCAGGAAAAACAACGATAATGCATATGCTGACGGCGCAGTTGTTTCCAACAAGCGGTGAACTTCTTGTCTTCGGAGAAGCGCCTTATGAGAATAATCGCGTTCTGAGCAAGATTTGCTTCATTAAGGAAAGCCAGAAGTATCCAGACAGCTTTCGAGTCATTGATGTCATTGAGCTCTGCCCCTCCATTTTCCCGAATTGGAATCAGGAGTTGGCGAGCAAACTGCTGAATGATTTCAACCTTCCTTTAACAAGACGTATCAAGAAGCTGTCACGCGGTATGCTTTCTTCCGTTGGCATTGTTATTGGATTGGCAAGTCGAGCTCCGCTGACCATTTTCGATGAGCCCTATCTTGGACTTGATGCAGTAGCTCGCAACTTGTTCTACGACCGGTTGATTGAAGATTATGCGGAACATCCGCGAACGATCGTACTGTCCACACATTTAATCGATGAAGTCAGTCAATTTTTAGAGCATGTGATTGTAATCGATGGAGGCAGCATCATTTTGAATGAGGAAAGTGATGCTTTGCGTGGCCGTGCCTACACCATCGTTGGACAGCGAGAAATGGTCGAGTCATTCATCTCAGGACATACCATCATCAATCGGCAGCCATTAGGCGGACTATTGTCAGCAACCGTGTTTGGAACTTTGACCCCTCATAACCGAGAGCAAGCTGCATCGCTAGGCCTTGATCTCTCAACAGTATCCCTGCAGCAGCTTATTGTTCACCTCACAAAAAGAAAATCTGATCGCAAGGCGGTGGAGACGCGATGAATCGAGTAACAACCGTTATGAAAATGTACAGCAAGGATCACATCATGTGGTTTTTCGCTCCGTGGTGCTTTGTACTGCTTCCTAGTTTTCTGATCAATGTGTTGGTCGGTTGCTTACTTCAACCAGAAAATGGCTACTACAGCGGCGGTGTGGTCTCCATTTTTATCTATTTACTGATTCTCGGCATTGTAGCCGTGACACAGAACTTCTCATTCGCTTTTGGAATAAGCATCCGCAGAAAAGACTTTTATTTCGGGACTATACTAATGTTCCTGATAGCCAGCGTAACCGTAGCCACAATTGTGATATTATTGTCTATTGGTGAACGAAGTATTACGCAAATGCTAGATGCAAATTTTCATTTCTTTACCCTGCCTTATATTACGGATGGGAGTTTGCTCGAACAATGGTGGGTTTACTTCGCAACAGCTGCTCATTTGTCTACTTTAGGATTCGTGTTCGCTATGTTTTTCCGTCGTTTTGGCCGCATGGGAATGTTCATCTTCTTGCCAGTCACCCTTGCCATCTTCTCCATTTTCAGTTATCTCTGCACGTACTTCAGCTGGTGGGGCAACATTATCGCGTGGTTCGGCAGCCATTCAGCTGCGCAGCTTGCTTCTTACTTTTTCGCCCTGGCGGTTCTCCATTCTTTACTTTCCTACATCATGATCCGCAGAACAACAATTGCCTAAGACTACAAGAACAAAGCCGCTGGTGTGTTGTTCCTATCCAGCGGCTTTGCATCATTCATATTTCATTATCTTGATAATATTACAATGATAACTTTGGTACGTTCATTTTATTTAATCGAAATGCCAAACTTCGCTCCCGCTTCACCAGCAAATACAATGGTACCACCGCTAGGCAATTCAATTCCTTGTTTCCCTGAGGATGATAAGGAGAAATGTACGACTTGCCCCTGGTCATTGTACACTGCAAATGAAGATTGCTTAGGCATTGTCGTAACGGTCAGCTTCTTCCCAGCAACTGCTTTAGGCAGCTTAAACCATCTTGCATAACCATCCTCTTGAATGGATACTGTAGATTTCGACCCTTGATACAAGGTCTTAATTGTATCCTCTGATACCATAATATACCCAGAACTATCTAAGTACTCCACTCCGTCCTTTGTGAAGAACTGATATTCCATTGTATCCCTTCCGCCCATAGCTGGGATTTGCACCTGATTACTTGCTGAATCCGGGCCTGTAATGGTCTTATCGTCCACGTAACCAGGCAGATCGGCGTGTTTATTGATTTTCCCCCCGTCTATAAGCAAATAAGCGAGGGAACTATATTTTTCATTCACCGGAAAATACTTTTTGCCTATGCGCTTCGACCATGCGGATTCAACTTCTTTGGAGATATCATTTTTCTCAAGCTTCTCGCCAGTATACTGAGTCAGAGCTAATTGAGAAAGTCCTGGTACATCTAGGTACATACTTTGCCATAAATAGGTACGTCCATTGTCTTTCGCATCAAACCGTATCTTCGTCGTTCCTTCTTCATCCATAAATGTGCCGTCTGCTGTATATACATACTTCGCTGCAGGCATATCAGGCGCTTGATTATAAGTGATAGACAGTTCGCCGTTCTTGGCAATGGCCACTTTCATGACAACATTGGTAGACGCATAATAACCTGCATTCTTGGCAACATCAGCTGGCATTGCCGCTTTCTTCGGCTTGCCGAATGATTTAGCAGGTTTTAACTCCTTAATCGCACCTTTCTCTTTCAAAGCCTGCATCACCATCTCGTTCGCCAACATCGCATTCGTCGAGCTAGATCCACCCGAAGACAAGACGGCCGCTGCCATATTGTGCTCTGGGAGTACAACGAGCGAAGCATGATACATAATCGTGTCGCCGCCCTTATTCTCAGCTTGAATACCGTATCTATTGAATGGATAGAGCTTTACACTGTCCCAGCCAAGTCCATAGTTCACAATCGTATCGACTTCTCCTTCTGGCCAGAATCCTCGCTTATATTCCTCTTGACGCATTGCTTTCACCGATGTAGACGACAATACTTTGTCATTCTCCCCTGTAAAGATTTGCGCGAAACGAACTAAATCCTCAGCCGTCGAGTATATTCCCCCCGCACCGATGACATTGCCGTTTTCCGTAGGGAGCTGCCCTTCATATGCAGGGTGATACGTGCCTGCAAACTTTGTTTTATCTACATTGTCCAATGGTGTTTTCGTATGAGACATAGCAGCTGGTTCTGTAATATATTGATGAAGGAATTTAGTAAAGCCCATTCCGCTCACCCGTTCTACCAGAATCTCAGCTAATGTAAATCCATCATTGCAATAAACAGAGAATGCACCTGGATCAGCTTTCAGCGTCTGCTTCTTCAATTGCTCCAGCATCGTATCATGGTTGATAGTGTCATTGTCCCCAAGCAAGAAACCATTTCCTAACGTTGATCCTCGGAGTCCCGAAGAGTGATTCAACAGCATGCGCGGTGTAATCTTCTTGTACCGTTCATCCTTCAT
>NZ_JMDX01000325.1:0-5393 GCF_000935845.1 Paenibacillus sp. E194 | reverse complement strand
GCGGATATCACGCCATTCTGCAGCCGTCGGGGCATCGGGGATGTTCCAGCTTGTGCAGAAGTTGCTACTGAAGCCGCTGCCTGTGCTGAATTCATATCTTCAGCCTCTATTTCTATCCTAGGAACGTCCTGCTTGCGAACCTCCTTAACGGCGAGCAACGGCAGAAAGGCGGCTAATGTGGCCGTTCCCCCTAGCATCAACACCGTCTGCAAGCTAGCAACCTTGCTCCATCCGACGGATTGAAGCATGTCGGCCAATGCGCCGCCCCCCATGCTGCCGAGCACCTGAGCGGCTAAGCCTAGAGCAAAGTGGTAGCTGAAGAGCTGTAGTCGCTGTTCTTTCTGCGCATTTTCTGCAAGGAATGGGACTGCGATGACTTGGAATGCCGAAGCGACAAGTCCTGAGAAGATCGCGAGCATGTTCAAGCTCATTACAGATTCGACATAGGCGCGTCCAATGAATCCTATTCCTGTCAGCAGTGCGCCGAAAATGAGAACCTTCTTCCGGCTCGTGCGATCCCCTAAAAAGCCGATTGGAACAAACATCAAAGCCGTTGCAAGAGATTGCAGGCTGATGAGCGTCCCATTCATATCATCATTATATCCGAGTGATTGAATATACAAGTTATAAAGCACCATGAACATGCCACCGCCCACTTGAAAGCATAAGTTGGCGATAAAAAACAGCTTAATGTTCCGATCCCATTGCTTCACGTCTGTCCATACTTGTTGATATAAGCGCATGATCGTTCCCCCGATTGTCCATGTTAGCATCTTCCATTGTATCATGGTTCGATGAACAAGGAAGGGGTGAAATGTTCGATTTAGGACTCACGGAGAGCGTAATTGTACTGCTACCGCTAATATGGTTAAAGGGTTATTGGCGACCATTCTGATTGTACTGATCGTTGGATTGCAGTTGGACATGTACTAGTGGATCAGCTTGCTCTCTTTCGCTTTGCGCACGAACTTGGCACTAGAGCGATTGAGAGGTGTTTTTAACAACAAACCAATGACGAGCGTGATCGCAATATAGACACACATCATGAGCAGGTCGCGCTGCACCACATCCCACAGGATCCCACCAACAGCCTCACGCATCATGCTAATGCCATAGGTAAAAGGCAAATACGGATGAATCGCTTGGAAAAACGGCGGCGTTACTTGAATCGGGAAGGTGCCCCCAGATCCCGCAAGCTGGAGGACAAGCAGCACAATGGCCAGCGCCTTGCCCACGTTGCCGAAAACAGATACGAGCGTATATACTATTAGCATAAATACGCCGCTAAGCAGCATACCGAAGATGACGAACCAGAATGGATTCAACACATATGCCTTCAGCAGGTAACAATCGCCTAAGGTCACAAGTAAAGACTGCAGCAGGGCAATCGTTACGAAGGTGAGATAGCGGCCGAAGTATACTTGATAATCCTTATATGCAGCGCCTTCCTCATGCACCTCCACCGTCAGAAGCGACACCAGGAGCAGGGCGCCGACCCATAAAGATAATGTAGTGAAGAATGGTGACATGGCCGAACCATAGTTCGGTATTGGAAACAGTTTATGTTCTTTCAACACGACGGGTTCGGCGAAGAACTCACTCTCCTTCTCGAAGTTATTTCTCAGCAAATCAATAATCTCGTTGATATCACCACGTGCCTCCAGTGCGCGAATTCGATCTGCAATGTTAGTTAGCTTGGACTGCGCTTCAGGCAGACTTTGCTGTATCTTCTTAATCTCTTCACTGCCGACCGTAACCAGCTTGGCTGCATCGTTCAGGATCGTCTTCACGTCAGGCATATGCTTCAACGCATCCTGAAGGACGGTTTGGGCATTGCCTACGGTACGCTTGGCAGTCTGGATGCCCTGAACGATATTGGGCTTAATCTCATCGTCATAACGATTCAGTATGCTGCCGGAGGCATCTGCTGTTTCTTTGGATATTCGATTCAATTGATTGATCAGGTCTGCAGATACCTCTTCACCGCGCTCCACCGCTCCTGAGACTTGTCGAACAATCGCTAACTGCCGCTCCAGCTTGTCGCGTATGGATTGAAGACGATCTATGGTGCTGCTGAAGCGATCGCCTGGGACAAGCCCATTGAGCCGATTGAACCAGTTGTTCAGACCATTCACAAGGGTGACGGCCGTATCCAGCCGCCCTTCTGCACGGCTAAGTGCCTCCTTCACGATGGAAGGGTCACTGCCAGCATCCTGCAGAATGGAGGTCAGATCTTGGATTGCTAGTGCTGTCTGATGGATGGAGTTAAGATCCTGCTTGATAAAGGGAGAGATCGTATCGATCCCTTGCTCGCTGTAATTGAGCAGATCACCGACGCTGCGAGAGAAGCGGGCACCTTCCTCGGCAACTTGGGACACCAGTGGAAGATTCCGCTGGGCTGAAGCGACAATGTCATTTGCTTTCGCCGTATCGCGCAGTGCCACATCGACCACATGTACGAGTTCGGGGAATCCTTTTTCCAACTTGAAGACAAGGTTCTTGACCTTCTCAATGGTGGGCAGCTCATTCTTTAGCTCTATGCCTACCTCGTTAAATATTTTGAAAATGGTTCGATTCGCTTCGCGAACGAAGTTGGAGCTGACTTGCTGGATGACGCCCGAGGCTCCTTTGCCCGTAATTTTGGGCGAGATGGCATTGATTTTCTCATTTACATAATAGACGATCTCAGCCTTCTGGGGATTGTCTGTCAGTACGGTACCAATACGCGCAGAGAAGTCCGCTGGAATGATGATGGCGGCATACACTTGTCCGCGCTCGGCACGGCGCAGTGCTTCTTTTTCATCCATGAATGTCCAGCCGATGGCCTCGTTTGTCTTTAACGATTCGATGATTTGTTTGCCAATGTTAATAGGCTTATCGAGGAGTGTATCGCCGGTATCGTTATTGGCGACAGCAATGGATATCCCCTTGGTGTTGCTGTACGGATCCCAGGATGCCAGGATATTGAACCATGCATATAGGGATGGCAGGACGATAAGACCAGTGATGACAATAGCGGCAGCCCAGTTGCTCGTAATGCGTTTCAAATCAGTTACATACAGGTTGATGATGGATTTCATAGAAGGCTGTTCTCCCGTTCATTTCTAAAATTGACAGCATTGCTATCATTGTGCGTAGTTCGGGCAGGAAACATGCGATAAAGGAGGTGATGCCCCAAAATTAAGGACAGGATGAACTGATGATGCGTTGATGTATCGAGGGCCGAAGCGGACAGCGGAATTAGGTTTAGACAATTTAGTAAGCGCTTGCAAATGGGAGGGTTTGCGCCTAACTATTAAGATTTGGATAAGATTGGGGTGAACATGACCAGATTGCAACGGACTATGCTAACGTTGATTACCAAGTAGAAGTAGCGAAGGAGGGACATTGATATTGATGTTGCGGGTCATGCTGGCGGATCAAGATGCTATTGAGCGCAGGCAAGCCGTGCAGATGGTGGAAGAGGGAGGATATACAGTCGTCGGACAAGCGGGGAGCCAGCCGGAAGCGTGGGAACAGGTTGAGAAATTATGGCCTGAAGTCGTAATCGCTGATACGTCAGGAAACGGGATAGACGGTCTGACTCTTGCTAGAGGGTTATCTGAGAGGGAGCATCCGATTGTGGTGGTGCTCACAGGGCGCTCGTCGGATCACCAGCTCTTGCTTCAAGCGATGCGATATGGCGCTATTGCGTTCTTGCCGAAGCCTTGGAAGCGTGATGAGGTTAGTGATGCGCTCAGAAGAGCCAGCAAGCTGGCCGGATATTATCGTGCATATCACACCCAATATGGGCACATCTATCAGTTCTTGCACCGACTCGGAAGCCTCACAGCTGTCGACATGCTGCAGGAGCAGCAGCAGCTGGTACAGGGTTTATTGCGAAATGCTCGTACCGCAGATGAGGCTGAATTCCAATGTTTACGGGAGCTGGATACCCAGTGGCGGCGCTTGTTCCGCAAGCATGGAATCACTTACTCGGATCTGCTGCCGGAGCGGGAAGCGGATATTGTTCGTCATTTTCAGCGTATGGCTGAGCATTGGGCGGCTCGTACGAATATGCTGCGAAAGCACAATGCAAGACTGCTTATCCAGCGGGCGGGCGATTATATACACGCTCATTATCATGAGGAACTGACGTTGTCTGAATTAAGTGAACGATATGGGATGAGCATCTCTTATTTCAGTGCTCAGTTCAAGCGCGGATATGGCTATTCCTTCGTTGATTATGTGAATCAGGTACGCATTCAGAAGTCGAAGGAGCTTCTATTGAACCCGAGTCTCAAGGTGTATGAGGTTGCACATGCTGCTGGATATACGACGCTGCAGTATTTTAATCGGGTATTTAAGCAGATCGTGAATATGACGCCGCTTGAGTATCGTAAGCAGTTCGGTATCTAGCAATTTTTGATATTCCGTAAAGAGTAGAATCGGCGAAGAAATGATAAATGTGTTTCATTACTTTGCAGAGACAGCCGACTATACTAGGTCATGTTATAGAGAGGACAAGGCCTCTCGAACATTTCGATGGTAGGAGGAACGCATTACGTATGAAACAAATTCGACAACGATTGGCGGTTGTTCTATCACTGTGTATGATATGGTCCACGATTGTATCGGCGGGGACTAGTATGGCGATGGCGTCTAGCGCTGCTTCGGGAAGCTTCGCCAAAGTTACGGATGAGCGCAAGATGGAACTTGCGCCAGGGGCAAACTACACGTGGAACAATATGGAGCTTCCACAAGGGCAAGAGAAGGTTCATTATGTAGAGTTCGATCCGAAGAATCCTTCCTTGGATTTGCAGCCTGGAATGACGGACGGAAAAGTGTACGGTATGGCGGGTGTTACGAAGATGGCCGATAATGCAGACAAGGCGGGCAATCGGGTCATCGCGGCCATTAACGGCGACTTCTATGATATGACGACAGGCGTGCCTCTTGGATTATTCATGGGAGACGGTGAAATATTAGTGAGCCCACCGCCTAAATGGGATTGGTATGCTTATGGATTGAAGAAGGACGGAACATCCATATATGGACTGAGTCCTGAGTTGAAGCGTACCCTCCACATTGGCGGAAAAGACTATGAAATATCAGAAATTAATCGGATGCGGGAAAATGCGGACAAGCTGTCCTTATTCACATCCACATTCTATACTTCCACCAAAACAAATGATATAGGCGACGAAGTTATCCTCGATGTGTTGTCGGGAGAAGTGAAGAGTGGCAGCACTTTAAAACTCAAGGTCGCGGAAATACGCAAAGACAAAGGGGACTCCCCGCTTGCCCCGGGCAAGGTTGTGTTGTCTGCTTCTGGGAACAGAGAACCGCAAAATCCTCGGGTCAACTGAACGGTAGGAGATGAAATCTCGCAAGCTTCGAGATGGAGGATGAGT
>NZ_JMDX01000324.1:0-5407 GCF_000935845.1 Paenibacillus sp. E194 | reverse complement strand
TCAAGGCGATGGAGCAAGAGGAATATAAAAAGGAATGTGGCCGGGGGACGGAGATAGTGTGTTCAACTATGGTCTTGGATGGGACAGTGTGGAACTATATCCATTTAACAGATATGGGATAAAGGCCTTGGCTAAGGGTGGGGACACGTTACTGCAACATGCTGCACTGGTCGTGCTTCCAGAACAGAAGATGGCAGCGGCTGTGTTGTCATCCGGCGGCAGCAGCCTTACAAATCAAATGGTGGCAACTGAATTACTGCTCACCGCGCTTAAAGAGAAGAGTACAATTAAGGAGATAAAGCCGGACAAATCCTTCGGCAAGCCAGTCAAGGCCAAGATGCCTCAGAACGTGGCAAAGAAAGCAGGATATTACGGGAATAGCTACAGTCAATTCAAAATAGAAATTACGAAGAAGGGAGAACTGTTCTTACCATTTAAGCCAGAAGAAAAATATGTATATACGGCGGATGGAAGCTTTATTAATGAAAAGGGTACCTCCAAGCTCAACTTCGTCACCGAGAAGAATGGAAGAACTTATTTGAGAGAGAGCACCTATGAATTATCGCCGGGCTTGGGGCAAATTGCAATGACTAACTATTTAGCCGAGAAGCTAGAAAATAATGTGCTGTCGAAGAAAACCGCTGCTGCATGGGCGAAGCGGGAAGGCGGCAAGTTCTATCTTGTTAACGAGAAATTTAGTTCTATGAACTATCTTAAACAACTAGTGCCTCTTACCACACAAATTACTGTCAAGGAAGGCTATTGGGACAGCAAAAAAATTACAGGTCCGAACACCGCGGCACATCAGCTCCAGATTCCCGTGATGGATGGGCGTGATACGGCGGAAGCTCGTTTCTATACAGAAGATGGAAATGAATATATGGAAATGGCCGGCTTCTTATATGTAAGTGAATCCAAGGTAAAACCGCTTGATGCAGGTCAATCATCGAAAGTTACACTGCAAGCAAATGGGCATGCGAAATGGTTTGCGATCCCGCAAGCGGCAGCAGGGAACTCGATGTCCGTGTCCTTGCCATCGAAGAGTTCGTTCGCGGTGTATGATGAGAAGGGAGTATGTATCAACTTTACTGTTGTGAGCGGAAATAACAAAGTAAAACTGCCGAAGAACGGAACGGTTGTATTTGCTGGCGTGCCGAACTCGGAATTTATAGTTACGTTGAACTAGCAACAATTCAAAATGAACTTCAACAAAACCAGCACGACATAGAAAAAAATACCTAAGCAGCAAGCTGTCGTCGGTACTCTACTGGCGGCAGCTTCTTTAGCTCTCTTTGTGGTCGATTATGATTATATAAATGAATATATTCTTGTCTTCATTGAAGGAACAGCCGCATTCGTCCAAGAAATTGAAGTTGAACGTAACCCTTCTACCTGAAATGACAATTGGAGTGTATAATAATGGAATATGATCCTGTGTAGTAAGACACCATATGGCCCGACTGAAAACTCGTTTTTTGGTTGGGTCTTGTCATGATAAGGAGAGAACCTCGAGATGAATATGAGATTAGACCGGCGAACAAGATATTGATCAGCTCATTCGAATGCGATGGGACTTCACGAATGAGTATAACGAAGAGAAGGTTGGAGAGGAACTATACGAAGATTTTTACAAGGAGTGCCGTTTCTTTCTACTAGAAGCAATGAAAGAGGGAAACTGGTTTATTTGGGTCGCTGAATTAGATGGCAGCGTCATCTCCCACATCTACTTGAAATTGATTCACAAAGTCCCTCGACCTGGGCGGAAGACAAATCCATTTGTATATATGACGAATGTATATACCGTACCAGAGCATCGCGGCAACCAGATTGGAAGCAGGTTGATGAAGGAGATAGAGGCTTGGTCGAAGCAGCAGGAGCATGAGTTCATCCTCGTATGGCCTAGTGAATGGAGCATTCGCTTCTATGAACGGAACGGGTACAGTCTATGCAATGACCCGATGGAGTTGCATTTATAGTGTAGTTCTCAATCACTGAGGGAGGGCTATTGATGAATTGGGCGAATCGAATAACCGTAATCAGAATTGCGTTCCTATACCAAAAACAACTGGCATCGCCTGAACTTACAAATAGAATGAGGTGAGATGATTTGACGACTACACTCTACTTTGTGAGGCATTGTGAATCACCATATGTTGATGGGGAAGAGCGCTCAAGGGGAATAACTGCTGCAGGAGAACAGGATGCAATGAAGCTCGCCAAATTGATGCAGCTTATCCCGATTGATGTATTTGTATCAAGCCCGTATGCTCGGGCGATTCAAACGATTCAGCCGCTTGCTGATTTTTTGAATCGTCCTATACACATATACGAAGATTTGAGAGAACGGCAAATTGGTGCATTTGAAGGGTTGAGCTTCCAAGAGGCAAAACGTAAGGTGTACGCAGACTTCCATTTTTCTTTTCCTGATGGAGAATCAAGCCGTAACGCTCAGCGAAGAGCAGTTGCTGTACTTCAAGGATTGATAAGCGAGTATGCAGGACAGCATATTGTATTTGGGACACACGGGGACATTATGACGTTGATGTTGAATTACTTTGATCCGGCTTATGGATTCGAGTTCTGGATCTCCATGACAATGCCGGATATCTATAAGCTTGAGCTTCAGGATATGCGAGTTCTACGAGTTAATAAGCTCTGGCATTACTAATAGTCGATCGAATCGATATTACCCCTACCAAGAAATGAGGGAGAACTTGAAAATTCGCATCATTGGTCCTTGTGGCAGTGGCAAGACATACATAGCCAAGGAATTATCGAGGAAATACAATACTCCGTACTACGAGCTGGATAATCTCGTATGGAATCGGACGGAGGTGCAGCGGCGCAATCCTGTTGAGGTGAGAGACGCTAAATTAATGGATATCTTGAGACAGGACTCGTGGATTATTGAAGGTGTTCATTACAAGTGGGGAATGGATACCTTCCGACAAGCTGACATCATCGTGATTATTAAGCCGAATAAGCTGGCGACTCAATATAGGGTCGTGCGCAGATTTATACGGACAAGGCTCCGAGTTGAATCGTCCAACTATAGGCAGACTCTGCATAACCTATATACGATGCTGTTCGTCTGGAATAAAGATTACTATTCAGTTAGTCTGCCAGCGATAATGAATCTTACGGATGCCTATAGCGACAAGAGGGTTGTCATCGTCAACAATCGCGATTTGCATGCAATTATGGAAGAACGACTAAATAATCGGGAGGGCATTCATCAATGATTACGTTAAGAAATATTGATCAGGACAATTGGGAAGAGAGCATCGACCTTCGTCCTTCGGAGGAACAAAGCAAGTTTATAGCTTCTAATCTGTACTCCATAGCAGAAGTGCAATTTTTGCCGGGGTTCGTGGCGCAGGCCATATATGAGGATGAACAAATGATAGGCTTTACGATGTATGGACTAGATGCGGATGACGGCAACTACTGGATCTATCGGTTCATGATCGATGAGAAGCATCAGAGCAGAGGTTATGGCAAGCAGGCCCTGCAGTTGTTAATGGATGAGCTTAGATCCAAGGAGGATCGAACAGAAGTGGTCTTTATTAGTTACAATCCTGAAAATGAAAGAGCGAAGCGTTTGTATGCGAGTGTTGGTTTTGTTGAGCAAGGGTTAGCGGATTGGGGAGAGATGATGGCAAAGTATCAATTTGAGCCGAGTTCATGACTTCATGAATTGAGCAGTATAGAGATGCATTCAAAGATTATATGGATGGAAAACAAGGTATATGTAGATTAAAGAGAGCTAGGATTTCAATCGGTGTTGCATCAATTGGTTGAGGAGGCGAACCGGATTGTTCATGAATGCTGGGATGAAAATGGAGAAGCCAAGATGGGATCGATATTCAGCATATGTCCTTTCCAAGCTGTCAGGTGCAGGCTTCTCTTTGTTCGTTTTCTTCGCTATGTTTGTATTGACGAAGCTGGATATGTACACGTATTCAGAACAGTTTGCCAACGCTGCCTACTGGAAAGTTTTCTTTGGGTATGGAATTGCATGTTCGGTGATCATTGATCTAATAACGATCAAGCTGAGAAGGCTGAAGGTGCTGTTACGTATTCTGCTGCACGCGATAGCGGGAAATCTCTTTTTTCTAGGAATGGAAGTGAGCATGAGCTCATTGCTCTTTGGAATGTTCGGCTCGTTCTTCGCCCTTTTCTTTTTCTGGGGGACATATGCTTTTCCATTTAAACGCGGCAGGAAGTTTGCCCCATATCTCTTCTCACTCGTTATCCCCTCCGTTCTCCTACTGATTGCAAATATTGATTTCACAACGAAAAGCAACTGGGTTGAGAAGCGCACCGCGAATACGTATACAGCTGCTTTTGATTATTTCCATGGAAAGCATGAAATCCCGATACATGTCAACCGCGGTGATAAGATAACACTATCCATTCACATTAGAAACAAGAATGGCGGAGGGTACGGTTTTCATATAAAGGATGAGCGAGGGAACCACGTCGGAATGGAGCCTGATGGGGACAACTCGGTGAAGCTTCATGCTCAGAAATCTGAGATCTATGATGTGACGGTAACAGGGGCTAAGCTTCAAGGTGGATTTACGCTTGCTTGGCGGATAGACAGTCGCCCCTAATCCTCTTTGATCTACTTTATTACTCCCCACTGCTGTTCATATTTAGCTGGTATATCAACAAGGTGATAAAGGGAGAGTTATAATGAGTGAACTCATATTCATTAAGGATTATAAGGATATCGAGAAATACCGTGTAAGCTTCAATGCATTGGCGCAGCGATCGTTCGGCATTCAGTTTGAAGATTGGTATCAGCGAGGATGCTGGAATGATCGATATATTTGTTATTCCTATGTCGATGGAGATAGAGTCGTTGCGAATGTATCAGTTAATGTAATGGATATCGTTATAAAAAATGAGATTCATGAAGCCATTATGATCGGCACGGTCATGACGGATGAAGCGTATCGGAATCAAGGATTGTCGAGAAAGCTAATGGAAATCGTAATCGAAGAGTATCAGCAAAAATGCAGCTTTATGTACTTATATGCGAATCGAACGGTTCTCGATTTCTATCCGAAGTTTGGCTTCCATAGAGTACAAGAACCGGAATTCTACTCCGTGATAAATACGCTAGAGGCACACAGCGATCGTCCTCACATGCGGAAGCTGAACGTAATGGACGTTCAGGACTGGGAGCTTGTCATGCGATACTATGCTTCACGGAGCGTCAGATATTCGACGTGTGATGCCATTCGTGCAGAAGGAATCTTCTCTTGGTATTGCTTGCATGTGTTTGAGAGCGATTTGTATTTCGATGAAGAATTAGATGCAGTCGTTATCTTTATGGAAGAGGGAAATTCGATACAACTATACGATGTCCTGTCTCCGAAGCAAATCGATCTTTCGCAAG
>NZ_JMDX01000323.1:0-5417 GCF_000935845.1 Paenibacillus sp. E194 | reverse complement strand
CTGAAGTTATGCTGAATTTGGTAAACATGGAGACGAAGCCAATGCGCATTCGTACATCCGAGCAAGCAGACGCTTTTGTGCGATTTAAAGTGCAGCAAGATCCTACTGGTCTTGACAGCATGCTAAATATTCGAAAAGTACAATTGAATTTGTAAAGCCATAAGCGAAAAGGAGCGGTAGTTAATAGTACTTCACTATTTTCTGTGTAATCCAGAGTAACTCAAATATAAAGATAGAGTATCAGCGTGAAATGAGAAAAAACATAGTCATTGGAAAATGGAATAGGAATTGCCCTTCGGATGGAGCTTAATGAGAGCGTATCCCAAACTTATGCATTATAATAAACTCGGCAAGGGCGGACACTTTGCAGCCTGGGAACAGCCGGAACTTTTCATTTCAGAACTCCGAGTGGCATTCAAGTCGCTCCGTTAACCGGATTCAAGTCGAATTCGACTCTACGGATGGTAGTTTAAGCATGCCAATCTATTGCTTCTTTTTCAAGGTTCTTCACGAATGAATCTTTCCCGTCCATATAAGCTTCGATGTCATCGGGATATTGTCGCGCTAGTCTTTCTTTTAAGCTGCCATTGTGATGCTACCTCGGGGTGTGTTCGCAAAAAATCTCTTACTGCCAAATGGCGCTGAATATCTTCTATGTTATCCATCTGAAACGCATGCACGTGGTGGGTTCGATGATCTCCGCCCTTTCTGAAATACCGTCTTCCTTCCATGCCGAACTCGCCCATGCATTCGTAACCAAGTTCCTTCATTTGCTCATTAAAAGAATCGATTCTGGTGATGTCCATTACAACTGGCATCATATCGATAATCGGTTTGGCTTGTAGCCCGGGTACTGAAGTGCTGCCGATATGATGGATGTCATTTAACTCATCTCCGAGTATCGCTTTTATTTTTTGCGCTTCATCTTCGAACATACGATTCCAGTTTTCATTATATTTCGTTACGATTACGTTCATTGCAGCAGATCTCCTCCTTCGAACGAATGCATATATTTTATCTGACAGTAATCTATCCCTGTAGATATATCATAGGGGAAGCCAAATAGGAAGTAAACGCATCGGTAAGGAAGACATATGTAAAAAAGCATCCGCAGAACGGATGCTTTACGCAGTCAATATAAATTTTGGATCACATCGTGGTATCGATTCCTGTATTGGAGCGGACAAGAATTTCATCGAATTCGACTTGATTGTCGGCTTTTCCTGATTTACTCGACAGCATGGTGCCGATATAACCAGCGATGAAGCCAAGTGGAATGGAGACAATACCAGGAGTCGTAAGCGGATACAGCGCGTGTCCAACGAAGATCGCCTTTCCAGCTTCAGGATGAAATACGTTCGGACTGACGAGAACGAGTCCCACGGAGGTGATCAGACCAACCACCATGGCCCAAATCGCACCATTCGTATTAAAACGTCTCCAGAAAATCGTATATAGAATAACAGGTAGGTTTGCACTCGCAGCAACGGCAAATGCTAGCGATACGAGGAATGCAACGTTAAGGTTTTTTGCAAATAAGGCTAGAATTATGGAAATAACAGAAATCCCGATGGAAGCATAACGTGCCATATTGACCTGCTGTTTCTCTGTCGCTTGCCCTTTTCTCATGATTTGATTGTAGAAGTCATGGGAGAAGGCAGCAGCAGCGGTAAGTACAAGTCCTGCTACAACGGCGAGAATGGTCGCGAAGGCGACAGCAGAAATAAATGCAAATAGCATATTGCCACCAAGTGCTTTTGCGAGGAGCGGAGCTGCCATGTTTCCTGCTTTATCCGCAGCGGTAATATCTCCATTTCCAACAAATGCAGCAGCACCAAAACCTAGAAATATCGTCATCACATAGAAAATTCCGATAATCCAAGTTGCGTATACAACCGAGCTGCGAGCTGTTTTCGCATTTTTAACCGTAAAGAAGCGGACAAGAATATGAGGCAGGCCTGCGGTTCCAAGTACTAATCCCATCGTTAAGGAGAGTGTATCAAGACCATCCTTATATTTAACACCGGGATTAAGGAATTTCTCTTTGAGTGGCGTTGCATCCTTGACATGATCAAACATGCCTGTGAGGCTCCAGTTGAATTTGTACAGCACGAGAATCGAAATAAGAAGCGTCCCGGCCATAAGGAGAATTGCTTTGACAATCTGTACCCAACTCGTGGCGTGCATTCCGCCAAAAGTGACATAGACTGTCATAAGAATACCTACGATGATGACGGAGGTTGCAAAATCAATGCCGAGAAGCAGCTTGATCAAAGCTCCTGCCCCTACAAGCTGTGCAATCATGTAGAAGATCGATATGGCAATGGTATTAAATGCTGCGAATCCGCGAATTTTTGTCGTTTTAAAGCGAGCAGCAATCATATCGGCAAATGTATATTTCCCTAAATTTCGTAAAGGTTCTGCGACCAAGAAAAGTACGACTAAGTAAGCAACGAGAAAGCCGATACTGTAGAAAAATCCATCAAATCCTGCTAGCGCAATCGATCCCGCAATCCCTAAGAACGAAGCCGCTGACATATAATCCCCGGCAATCGCCATCCCGTTCTGCCATCCGGTCAAGCCGCCTCCAGCTGTATAGAACTCGCTTGCAGACTTACTCTTTTTCGAAGCCCAATATGTAATCACGAGTGTCAAGGCAACAATGGCCAAAAACATAATAAATGCAGCAGTATTCATAGTCTACCTCCCTTTCTCAGCAATAATTTGGTCGGAGGCTTTATCAAATTTCGATGCCTTTTTGTAGTAAATCATACAAAATGCCCAGGTCATAACAAATTGTAGAAAGGCAAAGACCCAAGCCCATGTAATACTGCCGTAAAAGGAATAATTCAAGATGTCCGTGTAGGATGTAAGGATCGGCAAGGCGAAATAGAAGCAAAGGAAGAAGATTGTGAAAGGAATAATGAAAGTTTTCTTGGTTCGAATCAACTTTCTGAAGTTATCGGACTTCGCAATTGATGAGTATTGTTCGGGAGTTAATTCCTGCCTCTTGTGCTCGGCTGTTAACTTTTTACCTGCCATCAGCAATCCCTCTCATTCAATATAGTATACCTGCATCGTACAAAATCGAAGCGCTTACAAAATATGCCTTACAGTTGTTAGTGGCCACCACCTTTAATGTAGAGATAGATGTGTACAATTTGTGAAAATACAATTCGAAAACATTATACTATAAAATGAAGAGTTGTAAAGATATACCTGATTTATGACTTTATTTCAGTTCATTACTTTTTGTAAACGTGAAGAGATGTCTTCGAAATAGGCTTGATTGCCGATCTCATGCTGCGAAGTTGAATGTGTAACGTTATATGCATCATACTGGTGGTCTATACCTGTGTTTATAATTGGGGGAACTAGATAAGAAGTAAACGATCTGTTAAGATTCGAAGCAGAAGGGGCGGAAGAGTAACCTATGAATAAGCCAAGTACGCAGCATTTCACAGTATTGAACGAATATGTTGAGCGGATTCAGCATCAGATTTCAGCCACAGCAGCGGCTTCCTATATTCTTCATCAGCAGGAAGTCGTTAACGAATGGTATTCTGGAACTCATGACGAGACAGGACAACGAGTTGTAGATGCAGCGTCCCGCTTCAACGTCGCATCGGTGAGGAAAACATATCTAGGGTTCGTGGTCAGCTTGGCATTGTATGAAGGGAAAATCCGCAACTTGGATGACTCTATCACGGACTACATAGACGACTATATAGATATCACAGATCAACAAATGGCAGCGACGCTAAGAGGGACGACGATACGTCATTTGCTGACTCATACGCACGGACTCCATCATTTGAATCGAAGATTGTTTACTGCCGGTACCAACTGGGCCTATAACAACATGGGTGTAAACATACTCATTAAGTTGATGGAGAAACTGTATGAGAAGCCGTTTGTACACGTATTGGAGGAAAAAGTGTTTCATCTTTGCGGATTTACGGAGACAGGATGGAGCAAAGAACGTGATTCTAATCTGGTCTGGCTCGATGAGGTATATACGGATGATCAGGGGAATGATGGGAATTTATTTGTAAGTGCACGTGAGTTGGCGAGATGGGGACAGCTTCATTTAGATAAGGGCATGTACAAGGGAATAAGAATCATTCCAACAGAAGTCTTCGAACTGGCGACATCCATATGTACTCCGCCTCAATTAGAGCCGCATTTGCCGAGGAACGGTTTCTTCTGGTTTGTTCAGGATATTCCGCGCACTGCATCTGAGCTGGGGGATCAGCTTCCGGGAGGTTCGTTCCAATCGCTCGGCATTACTGGCTGCGCTTGCCTTGTCATTCCGCAATATCATACGGTGGCAGTAAGAATGTACAATCAACAGGGGGGAAATCCTGCAAGTTATGATTATTTAGAGGATATTAAAACGTTCGGCAATATGGTATGCACTGCGATCAAGCAAATGTAGTGAAAAACTCTGTAAGAAGGTTAGCGCCTACGAGATATACAATAAAGAAGCTCTCGATATTTCGAGAGCTTGATAACCGTGTTACACCGTATGTATGACTACAAATTAGTAGCTACTGTTTCATGTCACCAATTCTCCCTCCACAATCTTGGTCATATACAGCTCAGGCTGTGCCAGGAAATCCTCGAAGCTGCATACATCGCCGTATTCCTGATGCTCTTCATCATAGTAGCCGACGCATTTCGTCTTTGGATTCCAGACAAGGAGAATTGAAGAGTAATTATCAACTTCCGCGGAGAGACGCAGCATTTTCTTCCTTCCTGCTTTCATTTCAATCGTATCTGTGTAAGGGAAGAACTCGATGTAGCCAATCTCGTACTCATTGTCAGGCAAATCGATTCGCAGCTTGTCTCCCAATAGAAAATCAATCAGTCCTTGTGGCAGCTTATAGCTCTTCAATGCCAATCTTTTATTTTCAATGCTATGGAAATCAGCAGGCTCCAGGGACTTCAAATACTCAGCCATAGCGCTATCTTTATTTTGCACAGCAATCGTATAGGCACGATCACCGCCTTTTTCACATATACATACGTCCGCTCCACGTTCAACTAAGTATTGAACCATCTTCAAATCGCCATTTCGTGCGGCAGTGGTTAAGGAGGTAGCACAATACGGGTAGACCATATCCGGTTTGTTGAAATTGATATCCACTCCATGCTGAAGCAGAAATTCAATCGTACGCCAATCCCGATCGTTAACGGCTTTACGTAGTGTATAGCCGCCATAACTGGCTGCATCCAAGCCAAGCTCATGGATAAGCGGGAGGTTGTGTTTGTTCCCGTAATAAGCTTGTTGATAGGCATTGGACTTAAGCTGATCCAGGGCATCGACCTTGGCTCCATGCGCTACGATGTATCTTATGATCTCCTCTTCACAATAGCGAACAGCGAGCAGGAAGGATGGTTCCTTCTTATGATTC
>NZ_JMDX01000322.1:0-5429 GCF_000935845.1 Paenibacillus sp. E194 | reverse complement strand
TCAAAACTTATCTAATCGATAAGCCGCTGCAAGTGATTTCTGACCGAATTCAGCACAGACCCCAAAGATGTTCAGAAGTTGATGGCCATTGGCAGCGCATTGAAGGAGCAAATTACTCAGTTCTCAGCGTTGGATTGGGGAGTGTGTCACGGGGATTTGCATGGAAATACCAATATTAGTTACAGCGGCGATCAGACGTATACTCATTATGACTTTGACTTGTGCGGTTATGGCTACCGCGCTTATGATATAGCAGAATTTCGTTTGGCTCGAGAGGTGCGCTTAGGCAATGATCCTGGAAAGCTGTCAGAGTTGTGGGACGCATTCTTAGAGGGCTACCAATCTGTACGTCAACTTCACGAAGACGATATTCGAGCAGTTCCCGTATTTGTTGCTGCACGTCAGTTGTGGTTAATGGGACTATGTCTCCATGATTTACATATTGTCGGAAGCATTGATTCAGGCGATGATTTTATTGATGAGAAGATGGAGTATTTCAACTCGCTGTCTGTTGAATTCGCAGGTTGTCTATAAATAAGTTCATCGATAGAAATAGACAAGATAGGAAGTAGACAAGAGGAAGTAACAAGCGACTTCAACTTAGCAACTTAGGAGGAACATCATGAATGTAAAGAAGCTGCCTAGAGAGCAGAAGGAAAAATGGATAGAGGATTTGAAGCAGTATTTTGAAACAGAGCGTGGAGAATCCCTGGGCATGTTCGAGGCAGAGGAGCTTGTTGACTATCTATTGAAGATGTTCGAGCCGTACTTATATAATCAGGCTATCGATGATGCGCGTGCGATGTTGGAGCAGCGTATGGCTGGCATTGAAGAGGATCTATATGCAATGAAGAAATCGGAGAAGGGCAGCAGATAATCATGCCTTTTACCTTCGCACATCCACTGTATGCTGCACCTGTTCAGCGTCTTGCACCGCCATACTTAAGTGTGACCGGGCTAGTTCTTGGAAGCATGGCACCTGACTTTGAATATTTTATCATGCTTGAACCGTACCAATTGATGGGCCATACGTGGAAGGGATTGCTGCTCGAAGCAATCCCTCTGTGTGTATTGTTTGCTTTCCTATTTCATCTCATCATGAAGGAGCAGCTTGCTCGTCATTTGCCCTCGTACTTTGAGCTTGATCGGCGAGCCTTGGCGTTCGTCTCTACCTGGCGATTACCGTCAATTGGCGCGTGGCTGCTATTTATCCTGTCGGTTTCAATCGGATTTGGTTCTCATGTCTTGGTGGACAGCTTCACCCATCAAAGCGGATGGGCCGTTCAGCAGTTGCCTCAGCTTCAAGCAACCGCTGCCGGTATCCCAATCTATAAATGGATGCAGCATTCCTTATCCATGGTAGGACTTGCTGTTGAAGTGTATTGGATCTATCGAATAGGCATACAAGTGTCTCCTGCGCTTCTGTCTTCTCAGCTGCAGCGTGTGCCGAGCGCAAGGAAGCGTACCTTCTGGGCAATTGTCGTACTCGTCGCAATGCTTACCCTTATGGCTAAGCTATTATTCAGCAGCCGAGCGAATTGGATTGGTATCCTAGTTGTTGCACCATTGTCTGGATCGATACTAGGTCTATTATTGGCTGCCATGCACGCGAAATGGAGTGGAAGAGGTTCTCATCATCCAAAGTAGAAGATGAACTCACCTGTAGAGGAGGGAGTCAATTGCAAATTCGAAAAGCGATGGCTGGCGATGCGCCTGGTATTGCTCGTGTTCATGTCGACAGCTGGCGTACTACCTATCAAGGGATTGTATCAGATACTTATTTGTCTGGCTTATCTGTACAAGCTAGACAAAATATGTGGGAGCATGCAATAGGACATTTGACAGATGACAAGTGTATTTATGTCGCAGTACGGGATACTGGGGAGATCACAGGTTTTGCAATGGGCGGTCCAAGCCGGAGCGAACAATTTCCAGAACGAGCAGAATTATATGCACTCTACTTGCTGTCGACCGTTCAAGGACAAGGGCTCGGCAGTAAGCTGGTATCACACGTGATGGAGCATTCGAAGTCGTTCGGACATACGAATATGTTGGTATGGGTTTTGAAAGGGAATCGTGCTCTTCAATTTTATCGTCGTACCGGTGCAATAATCGTCGGCGAGAAAGAAATTGAGATTGGCGGAGAACCGCATACGGAAATCGCTATGGAATGGGGACAACTGTCGTTATAACAGGTAGGAACCGGCTGCTCCGTTGTGAACAATTGCTTACCACACACGGGAAGCGGGACAGATTCTACATTATACATAAGTAGGTGATATGCAATGGCTTCAACGATACATTATCAATTAAAGCAGTTGGAAGGTTCCACGGCATTATATGCTTACGCTACGGAGGCAGGCGAGAAGAAAGGGTTGTTCGAAGTCGACTTTGTAGAGTATGAACGGATGTGTCAGAAAGGGCAAGTACCTTCGATAGAGGATACAGTTTATTTAATTCGCAAGAGTGAGCATGACTCTAACTTTTATGGGGGAATACGTGTGTTTTTCCATCTGTACAAGCATTATCTACAGCATGGTGCATATGCCCAGGAATATGGTCAGATGGCGTAAGTTGCATTCTTATGAATCCATACACAACTCTGTCATTCACTTACTTAAATCATATAGGTGAGAAGTGAGAGACAGCTTAGAGGAGGACAATTGTAGTGGAAGCACTCATTATTTCTACAGAAACTCGTAACATCCCGCTAGATCTGCTGCTGCTTGCTGATCCGGAAGAAGCTGCCGTGAATCAGTACTTGGATCGCAGCATCGGTTATACATTGAATGTGAATGGAGACACGATTGGAGCTGTACTTCTGCTTCCGACACGCCCCCACACCCTTGAGCTTGTGAATGTGGCGGTTGCAGAAGAGTGGCAGGGCAAGGGCTATGGCAAGAAGCTTGTACAGCATGCCATTCAGTGCGCTCGTGAGCATGGTTATCAAGTGCTGGAGGTAGGCACGGGGAACTCTAGTCTGTCACAGCTCGGTTTATATCAAAAATGCGGCTTCCGTATTTGCGGAATCGATACCGATTTCTTCGTCATTCACTATGATGAACCGATCGAAGAGAATGGAATTCCTTGCGTAGATATGATTCGTCTCCGCCTTATCTTGTAAACGTGTACTATAATGGATAAATAGATAGATTTACATTTATCCTTACGTTGATAAGAGTGGGAGCGTGTTACCGATGAATCATTTTACCGATGAAGAAATTCGCATCATTCGAAATCAGGCCTTGACCATTGAACAAGAGGGGAAGCTTCCGCAGCAGCTGCTGCAATGGATTTATGAGCGTGGATTGTTCAAGCTGTTCGTTCCTGTTGAATTGCAGGGGATTATGACAGAACTACCAGGAGCGCTGAAATGGTTCGAGCATACGTCATGGATTAATGGTAGCTTCGGCTGGCTCGTAACGATTGGCTCTGGAGGCGGCTTCTTTGCACCATTTATGACGCCGGAAGTGGCGAAGGATGCTTATATGAGGAAGGATGCGGTTGTGGCAGGATCGGGGCATCCAAGCGGCATGGCTGTGAAGGTTGATGGCGGATACCGGGTGAATGGGCGCTGGAAGTTCTGCAGCGGCTCCACATATGCGACTGTGTTCACCGCCAATTGTGTGGTGGAAGAGCATGCCAAATCGGATACTGGAGTGGAATCTGAAGAGATGTCTACAGAGGAATCTACAAATGTACCTGAAGCGGAAGCAGTCATTCGTTCGTTCGTGTTCTGGCCAGATGATGTTGAGATCGTAAAGGATTGGAATGCTTTTGGACTAAAAGCTACGGAAAGTCATTCCATTGTCGTACATGATGTATTTGTACCTGATGAACGAACCTTTAGCATTATAGAGCCAAATGGTCTTTATGATAACCCGATATACAGCTATCCGTTCCTGCCATTTGCAGAAGCCTCGTTCGCTGCCGTAAGCATAGGTCTGGCAACACACTTCCTTGAAGAGGCTCGAAATATTGCGGAGCGGAATCGCACGGCATGGGAGAATGCTTCAGTGAATCGTTATGATGCTATATTGAATAAAATCATCATTCAGAACGAACTGCTGACGGAAGCGGTAAACGCATTCTATCAGGCTATCGAGCAATCTTGGAAAGAGCATACACAAGGCAAGGTACTTACGGACACGGATGTACAGGAAGTATCACTTCGGTGTAAGGAAGCTGGACAAGCAGCCTTATCATCGGCCAATGCGCTCTTCCCGTACTTGGGCATCCATGCAGTAATGGAGGATGCACCAATCAATCAAATATATCGGGACTTGCAGACTGTGTGTCATCACTCTTTGTTAGTGAAGTTTGATTAAGTAAGGAGCATACATCACTTCCAAGATAGCTTGGAAACGACATGAAAAAGGCAGAGTAGAGATAGGAGGAACGTCTCCCGATTCTCTTCTCTGCCTTTATTTCTTGGGTCTGAAATAATTGGATACATTCTAAACGAGATGGCAGGCTACATAATGACCGGGCTTAGCTTCACGGAATTCTGGAGCAGCCGCCGCACACCGCTCAGTTGCCGCGGGGCATCTCGTACGGAAATGACATCCGCTCGGTGGATTGATTGGACTTGGGAGTTCACCGCTTAACACAATTCGCTCCTTCTGCGCCTCGATATCTGGGTCGGGAACGGGAATGGCGGACATGAGCGCTTGCGTATAAGGATGAAGCGGCTCATTGTAGAGCGTGTCACTATCAGTCAGTTCAACCATTTTGCCCAAGTACATGACGGCCACGCGATCGCTAATATGCTTGACCATGGACAGATCATGGGCGATGAACAAATAGGTGAGTCCAAGTCGAGCCTGCAGATCCTTCAGCAAGTTAACGACTTGTGCTTGGATGGACACATCAAGCGCGGAGATCGGCTCGTCACAAATAATGAGCTTCGGATCTACGGCAAGCGCGCGAGCGATGCCGATACGCTGTCGTTGGCCGCCTGAGAATTCATGCGGATAGCGAGTAGCATGATCTGGATTCAAGCCAACAAGATCAAGGAGATCTTCGATCTTCTTCTTCTTTTCTGCGCGGCTCGCAGCTAGCTTGTGAATGTCGATAGCCTCTCCGATAATATCCGAGATGGTGAGCCGCGGATTAAGCGAAGCGTACGGATCTTGGAAGATCATCTGCATTTCACGGCGCATCGCTGCCATCTGCTTGCGCTTCAGACTGTAAATATTCGTTCCATTGTAGAATGTCTTGCCGCCTGTCGGCTCGTAAAGGCGCAGGACAGTTCGTCCTACAGTGGACTTCCCGCAGCCGGATTCACCAACCATACCGAGGGTCTCACCCTTATGGATGGTGAAGCTGACATCGTTAACCGTCTTTAATATATTGCCGCGGCCTAGATTGAAATACTTCTTCAATCCCTTTACCTTCAAGCAATGCCTCTCTGCTCATCGACGCCTACC